>OZ246395.1:0-298080 GCA_965230915.1 uncultured Candidatus Saccharibacteria bacterium
AAACTGGTCGATTAACCTTTAATATCTAATTTTTTTACTAAACCTTCGTAGGCACCTGCCTGTTTGGTTTTTAAATAATTCAATAATTTTCTGCGTTTGTTTACAAGTTGAAGTAGACCTCTTCTTGAGTGAGCATCTTTTTTATGCTGTTTTAAGTGGTCGCTTAATGATTTAATTCTTTCTGAAAGTAGCGCAACCTGGACATCTGCTGACCCAGTATCAGTTTTAGCTCTTTGAAATTTCTTTATTATTTTTTCTTTTGTTTCTTTCTGTAGCGACATAGCTTTATATTTTTAACTGAATATGTCTTGCATTTTCGCTACGCGAAAAAGTAATGACATGTTTTTTATTTTACTTCCGGGTCCAAACCTGTCTTAATTTAGCTCGGAAAAACTGTTCGTAGGCTATTTTAACAGCAAAAGCCTGTTATATCAACCCTATATTTACTCGGTCATACCGAGAAGAAGACTTTTTGCAGCCATCTTGCCAGGAGTATATCCCCATTCGCCAAATTTTGTAAGCATTAAGGTGGATAAATTTAGCGCGACTGGGCTGACCACATTAATTTTGCCGAAATTTTCATTACTTACTGCATTATCCATATTAATAATAGAAGCCTTATCAAATTCTGGCTTATTTTTAGTATAAAAATCGTCTAATGCTGCAAGGCTTTTAGCTCCAACTGTGATTATTAAATCGTAAGAATTACCTGTTAGCTCGTATTTAATACGATTCATATCGAAATCTCTTTCTACGGGCTTTATCTCTAAAATAAGCTTAGAATCATCTTCTTTACGATAATCGACTGATTCTATTGAAGTTCCAGCATAATTTAGGGTTATCTTTAAAGAAACCGGATCAAGGCTATTTAATACATTTCTGATCATTAAAAGCTCATTATTGAATTCAGTACTTGGGTATGGATATATAACATTGGCTGTTTTTCCAAATTTATCGTTAATATATTCGGCCATACCTATAGCAGCCGCTACACCGTCAGTACCACGGCGTGCCGATATAATTGCTATATTTTGTGCCTGTTCAATTAGGCTATTTACATGATCTTTATCAGGTATTGTCTGCATATTTGTCATTTTGTTGAGATTTGATTAGGGTACACCCCTTGGTCAAATCTGGACAGTTTAACACTACAGGCAGAATATTGCAAGCTATAGGCCTAATTGCAATCTTAACTTTATGTATTTGGGAGGATTACAAGACTTCGATTTCGTCGTCTAATTGGATATCTGTAATAGCTGGCTTAAATAAAAGGCCACATTCTTGGCCTTTATTTGCTACTTCAACTTCGTTCGGGCCAACATGAATGCTTCTGATTCTCGAAACTTGAATAGGCGCATCATCACCACCTCTAAACAATCCGACTCTTTGATTTTGCTTAAATTTACCAGCTATAATAAGGGTTCCTGCAACAACCGCGCTAGATTTTGGAAGCACAAAAGTCTGAATAACAAGACCTTTTCCTTTGATTTTAGCCTCTTCAATTTCAACAACTCCTTCTAAAGCTCCTTCAACTTCTTCGATTAATTTGTAAATAATTTCGTGCTCTCGAATAATAACTTTTTTAAGTTTCGCTAAATCAGAAACTGATGACGGGACTCCAACCTTAAAGGCAAAAATAACCGCTCTTCCCGTAGATGCCAATAAAACGTCTGATTCTTTAATATCTCCGGTTCCGGCAAATAAAATATTTGGTCTGGCACCTTCATTCGATAGTTTCATTAATGAAGCTACAATAGCTTCCTGAGTTCCGACTGTGTCGGCTCTAATTATTAGGTTTAGCTTTTTGACATTTGAACCTTCTTCTTCTTGTAATAGGTTGGTTTCTGATTTCTCTTCTTCAGGCGCCATTTCTGGAGCTTCTCCCACTCTATATATTGTGTCTCCTACGGATGGCACATCTGGAAATCCTAAAATTTCGACCGCGTCACCTAAGGTTGCGGCATTTATAAGGTTTCCCATAGAGTCAGTTAAAGATTTAATCTTGGTAGAAATTCCAGAGACTGTAACCTCGTCGCGTAGTTTCATTGTTCCATTTTTTACAATAACCGAGACTACAACTCCTTTTTTAGGGTGGTGCTTTGACTCGATAACAATAGCGTTTAATTTCCCATCTGGAGAAGCTTCTAAAGCAGAGCTATCCAATTCGAATATAAGCAAAATAACGTCTAAAAGTTCTGATATTCCAGTCTTTTTGATTGCCGAAGTTTCAACTGTAACAATGTCTCCACCAAAACCTTCGACTAAAATGCCGTTTTCGGCAAGTTCGCGCTTTACTTTCATCGGGTTTGCGCCTGGTAAGTCGCTTTTATTTATTGCAACAATAATTGGGACATTTGCAGCTTTTGCATGCATGATAGCTTCTTTTGTCTGAGGCATAACCCCGTCATCAGCTGCAACAACGAGAATAACTACATCAGCTGCCTTTCCACCACGTGCTCGCATATTAGTGAAAGCTTCGTGACCTGGTGTATCAATAAAGGTTAAGCGTTTGCCATCTTTTTCAACTGTGTAAGCACCAATATGTTGGGTGATTCCGCCTGATTCGCCTGCTGTAATTTTTTTAAGAAGCTTGGTTGATTTAGAAGTAACAGATTGTGCACCAACAGCGTAATCCTCACGGATCGCGTCTAGAATAGAGGTCTTACCATGGTCTACGTGACCCATTATAGTCACTATAGGTGGACGTAAGTGCACTGTTTCTGCGGTTTTTGTGGTTTGTGTCTTCTGTTTTGCCATAAATAGCAGGTTTCATTTTTATGTTACTTAATATTATTCTGCTGGAGTTTCTTCAACAGTATCTTCTGTAGGTTCTTCGACTTTGTCTTCTTCAGGAGACGCTTCTACATCACTTCCATCGATATTTATTCTCCATCCGGTTAATCTTGCTGCCAATCTTGCGTTTTGGCCTTCTTTTCCAATTGCCAAAGATAATTGATCTTCTGAAACTTTAACTTTTGCGCTCTTTGTTTCATGGTCTAATGTTACGTCGTTTACATGAGCCGGAGCTAAAGCTGAAGCTATAAATTTGTCTATATCTGGGCTGTAATTGATAATGTCGATTTTTTCCCCGTTTAATTCATCGGTAACAGCCTGAACACGGATTCCGCGTTGGCCAATACATGCTCCCGATGGATCTATTTTAGGATCGCTTGATGAAACGGCGATTTTTGTACGTTCACCAGCTTCACGCGCAATACTTTCGATTTTAACGACTCCGGTTCCCATTTCTGGAACTTCTTGTGCGAATAAAATCTTAATGAATTCTGGGTCTTTTCTAGAGACGATGATGCTTGATCCAAATCCTTTTGTATCTTCGCGAACGTCTTTTATAAGCACCTTATATTTCTGATTTACTGAATATCTTTCAGCTTTGATCTGCTCAGACTCAGGCATGATAGCTTGGGTTTTGCCGATGTCCATAATAACTGTATCTCGGTCAATTCTGAAAATGTATCCTTGAACGATGGTACCTATAAGGTCCCTGTATTCATTAGCTATAGATTCTTTTTCGGCTTCTCTGATTTTTTGTAAAATAACCTGTTTTGCGGTTTGTGAAGCAATACGACCGAATCCGGCGGGAGTAATATCCTTGCCATTGCGCATAATTTTGACCTCTCCAGTTTCGCCGTCTATAACAGCTGAAATGTCACTTACATCTTCGATTTCTGGGTTATCTTTATGATATGCCGCAACTAAGGCTTCTTTTAAAGTAGCTAAAACGTCTTCGGGCTTTATATTTCTCTCGCTTGCAACTTGGTTTAAAGCTGCTGTAAATTCGGTAATTGCCATATGTTCTCCTAAAAATTAAAAAAGTGAGACTTAACTCACTACTAATTACGTGCGATTAACTTTCGCGTCTCTCAGGCAATATTATACTACGCGCAAAGACAAATAAAAACCCTGTAACCTAAGGCTTTATTAAATACGTGCTAGAATGAATTAGTGAAAGACCTTATTGATAAAGTTAACTCTATAACCTTCGATGCACAAACCGAGATAGAAAGCAAAGCTTTAAGGAGTTTTTTGCATGTTTTCACCGAAATGGGAAGCACTATTGGGGCCGTTATTATCATTACAACTCTTACTTTTATAAGCGGCTTTGAAATCTTATATGTTTTAGTTCCAATATATCTATTTCAGCTAGTCATGGTCGAATTGATAAAATTCGTCTTTAAAAAGCCAAGGCCTGAATCTCATAAACATAAAAATTTATTTGGAATCCGAGTAACTAGCGGATCATTCCCATCAGGACACACTTCAAATATTTTTTGTTTAGCGTTTTTGATAACAAACTTCTACCAATTAAATATTCTATGGACTCTTCTAGTTTTTGTGATCGCAGGCTCAATCGCATATAGCAGAATTGTTTTAGGTAGACACTATGTTATCGATGTTGTTGCTGGCGCCGTATGCGGATTGGTATTCTCTATAATCGGATCGCTTCTCATTCCTCAATTACTGGCAGTTATTCTTTAAAATGCTCGTAGATTCTCACGCACATCTTTCACACCAAGATTTGGTAAATGATTTGGATAAAATTATTGCTGATTCATTACAAAATGGCATAGAAAAGATTGTTACGATCGGCTGCACAATAAAAGAAGCCAAAGCCTCGCTAGAAATTGCACAAAGGTTTCAGAATGTATATGCAACAGCAGGGTTATATCCGAGAGATTCAAAAGAAGAAGCTTCGATTTCATTAGAAGAAAAATTAAAGATTATCGAACAGCTGGCACAAAACGAAAAACTGGTCGCCATTGGCGAATGCGGATTAGACTTTTCATCCGCACATGAAGAAGAAGTAGAAAGCAGCAAAGAAGAACAATATGAGAAATTTGAAAGACAAATTGATCTGGCACAAAGACTAAATAAACCGCTGATTATTCATTCGAGAGCAGCAGTTAACGAAACTCTAGAATTTGCACAAAAATATAAAAATAAATTAGCCGCTGTGTGGCATTGCTTTTCTGAATCTACGAAGGTTGCTAAAAGTGCATTAGATTCAGGTCTAAATATTTCATTCACAGGCAACATAACATATCCAAAAAATATTGATTTACGGGAAACCGTTAAATATGTTCCGATAGAAAGGATAATGGTCGAAACCGACTGCCCGTATTTAACTCCGCATAACGCAAGAAAGCTAAAGGTTAAAATTAACACACCACAGTATGTTAAAATGGTAGCAGAAGAAATAGCGTCAATTAAGGGAATTTCGTTAGATGAAGTGGCCGAAAAAACTACTTTAAACGCTTCGAAATTTTATTCTTTTTAAAAATGAAAAAACTTTTTGCTTCATTAAATTTTCCAAAATTTTCTCCAAGATCATTTTTTCAAAAAGCAAAGTTCACAAACGGAATTCAATGGATTTATTTAGTAAACGCAGTAATTATTGCGGCGGGATACATATATCTTTTTAATTCGATCGGCCAACTTCCAGATAAAGTTCCATTTTTCTTTACACTGCCTTGGGGCGAACAACAGTTAGCACCCTCTTATTACCTCTGGGCATTAGCACACCTCGCAACGCTAATATTAACTATAAATGCTGTACTTTCTTTTATTGAGCTCAATAAAAGTAACTTTACGCTAAGTCGTTATTATAGCTACGCTTCTTTAGCAGCAGGCACCCTTTTAATTTCTTATTTAACGCGAATAATTACGATTGTCGCGTACTATCCGGTAATTTTTCCTGATTGGGTGAAAATTATTGCTATTCCGCTTTTAGCTGCGGTTATCGTAACGTCTATAGCGACACCGTTTGTAATTCGTTTTGCAAAAAAATATGGATATATGGATGATCCGCTTAGACACAAACATCCGGGAATGCTACTTAAACGTCCAACGCCTCGTGCAGGAGGACTCGCCTACTATATTGGACTTTTGATTCCGGCAATTGTTTTCTTACCAATGCTAGAAAGCCAAAAATTGATTGGAATATTTTTAGCTGCAGGTATTTGTGTATTAACGGGTCTTCGAGACGACAAAAAGGATATTCACCCAATAATTCGTTTGCTAATCCAAGTTATCGTGATTTTTATTGCAGTTTTATCTGGAATAATTTTGATTTATATTCCAAATCCATTTGGACCAGCTGTTAACTTAGATTATTACAGATACGCTTTTGAATTTTTGGGAACTCATACTGTTTACTATTATTCAGCACTTGCTGCCGCAGTTTGGATGGGCGTCACAATGAATTTCATGTCTTTTGCAAATGGAACAGATGGTGTTTATGCAGGACTAGTCACAATTGCATCTCTTGTTATTTCTATTTTAATGTTTCAGTCGATGCAGCTTGATCCTGATATCGCAATTTTCGCAAAACTTGCAGCAATTTCGGCAGGGGCAGGTTTAGGAATGGCATTTTTTACATGGCCTCCACAAAAACTTTTATGGGGATTTGGAGCAACTTCAGCCGGCCTAGTAATCGCAGCCCTTTCAATTTTAGGAAGCACAAAAGTTGCGGTTATGCTAATTGTTTTGATCATTCCATTTATGGACGGCTTATTTGCAGTTATGCGCCGCATTCGTCGCGGGCAAATGCCATTCTGGGGTGATCGCGAACACTTACATCACAAATTATTAGAAGGTCTCGGGTGGTCCAAACAAAAAGTTGCAGTTTTTTATTGGAGTACGACAGCCATTTTTGGAGTTATAGCTATTGCAACAACTGGACAAGTTAGAGCCTATGCGCTTGCAAGCGTAGCCTTAGTCTTTATAGCCGGAATAGCAACTCTAAATTTCGTGAAACGACCTAAATTATAATGGGGTCATTATAGGTGCACTTGTAATCAACACCACAAAAACAGTCCATATAATTGCACAAGCTAACAAAGGCTTATCTTGTAAAAGAATCCTCTCTGGGCTTTCCCCCTCGCGCTTCTCATAAATAACATATAAATAGCGGGCGACTCCATATATAACAAGTGGAATAGTTAACATTAAAAATTTTGCTCCAACTAAAGTTGAAGGTAAAAATGGAGCTAAAACGCCTGCAATACTTTCTTCCGAATCCGGTGAATTCTGAAAAGCGAAAAGTGAATAAGTAATAATCGAAAACGAGGCAGACATTGAAATCATCGAATCTAATAAATTATCTGGATAGTGACGCAAAATTGTACGCGTGCTTTCTTTTGATAAGCCTTTTGCTTCCAATAAAGTGCGCTCAGCTCGACGTTTTCCGAAAGCCAAAAGAAGAGAAACTCCAGTAATGGCAAGAATTAACCATGAAGAAATAGAAAGTGGAATTGCTAAAGCACCCGCAAAAGCCCGAATAATAAAGCCCAATGCAATTGTTAAGGCATCAACAATAATAACGTCTTTTAATTTGATGTTATACAGAAGTTGTAATAGTAGATAAACCAAAATCATTATTCCGAAATCAGTTCCAATTTGCATAAATGAATATGGGACAAAAAAGACGAAAAGCAAAACTGCAGTTACCCAGCCCCAACTTTCAGGCAAAGCACCGGAGGCAATAGGACGATTGCTTTTAATCGGGTGTAATCTGTCGCGTTCTACGTCTTTTAAATCGTTTATCAGATAAACTCCGGAAGCTATTCCGCAGAAACAAATGAATGCCAGTGATTCTTTGGCTAAATATTCAATATTAAAAAATTCTCCCTGGAAGATGATTGGAACAAAGAGTAAACCGTTCTTAATCCACTGTCGTGGACGTAGTGCTCGGAACAGGTGATAAAATCTGTTATTCGATTTTAGCATCGTTTTTTAAATAAATGGATTCCAACTGAAGTAAGTATAACCTAAACTTGGCTTGGTTCCAACCAAAAATGATTAAAGTTTAGAAATAACTAAAAGTGAAAGGTCGACCTGTTGGTTTTCTAGCCCACTATTTGTAAGTTTAACCTTAAGATCGTAAGTGTTTTCTGATTTTTCTAGCTTAGCTGTTAAACCCTGATCTTTAACTTCGTTTGGAACAACCACGACTATTTCGTAGTTACCTGAAACATATTCCTCAGGTAAAACATTGTAGAAAACCTGCTCTTTGTCTCCACCTAATATAAGTGATAAGTCTTCTTGATGAATAATATCTATATCTCCAAGGCTTGCGGCACTCTTAACAGGCAATGTAGTAGCACCTAAAACCATAGCCATATCCTGATTTGCTTTTACTTCTGGAGCTTGAGCGATCAATCCAAAACCTGAAAATGGAAATGCAAATAATGCAGCTAGTACAGCAACGAGAAATGATGATTTAAGGGCAGAAGTCATTCTCATCTTAGTATTTCCTCCGCGAGTTCTTCGAATCTAATTAGCTTTGGCGTTGTCGGATTATCTTCTGTAGGGCTTCTCTTATCTGTGTTTATTTCCCGCTCTATATCTAGGGCTAAAGCTCCAGTTGCAAAAACTGTAACTGAAAGCGCCAACCAAAAAATCCATGTGTACATCATGTTGTAGTAAGCATGAATTCCGAAAATTATTGTTGATATCCATGCATACGAAAGCCAGATAAACGCCTGAGCGAAAATTGTTTCTGAGGTATGGATTAAATCTTCCATATTCATCGAAAATAATTTTGCAGAAAATGCCGGAGTTATGTGCGTGTCATGAAATACATGTGCCTTAATCGTTACCCAGATTAGACCAGCTATGATCGTAAAGAACATTATTAATGAAGAGTATGAATTTATAGCAATAAATTCAGCCGAATTTTGTATAGTGATCTGCATTCGATCGATTACAAAATCGACACCGAAGTAATTTGTAAGAAAAACAATGCTAATAATCTTTGCGCCAATGATTAAAAAAGCGGGAAGTATTGCGTAATCTATGAGTTTAATTAATGTTTTTGCAAACATAGGCAGATTTTTATTTAAAATAACTTAATTCAGTAAGACAAATACAACAATTTCTTTTGAATTAATATAGAATCATGATAGTATGCGAAGTCGATTAGAGTCAATAACATATACACTTTTTTTATTTTTGACTCCATTATTAGTCACATCTTTTTCAAAAGAATTATTCGAATTTCCTAAAACAAATTTTTTGTATTTTATAACCGGCGTTTTGATTTTAGTTTGTGGATGGAAATTACGATTAAACTTTCAAAATAAAAATCAAAAAATACTTATATACCCGCTATTTTTTATTTTTACAGCAACATTAATCTCATTTTTGTTTTCGATCGATCACTACACTTCAATTTTCGGATATTACACAAGATTTAATGGAGGAGTTGCAAGTTTATTCTGCTTAGTTGTGTGGGCAGTATTTCTAATTAATAAAAATCTAACAAAAGAAAACCTAGATTCATCGTTATTCCTGTTATTAAGTTCAGGGCTTCTAATTTCGATTTATGCAATCTTGCAAAAATTTGGGATCGACAAAAGCATATGGAGTGACGATGCATCAAGACGAGTGTTTTCTACATTGGGCCAACCTAACTGGCTGGCAGCATATTTAATTCCAATTTTTTATATTGCGCTTTATCTCGGAAATAAATTTTCAAAGAATTTTTTTGGGAAAGTTTTGCCGGCGGTTTTGGTTTATGTTGCTATTGCGCTTACCTATTCTATTTCAGGATTTTTAGCATTTTTAGTTTCTATTGTGATTTATGGAATTTTAAACAATAAGGAAATTAAAATATATTTTAGAAAATATTGGATTCCTTTAATCGTAATTTTATTTTTGAGTTTAACCCTGGCTATTCCATTAAGAGACCGGATTGTAGAACAAATAAACAATATGTCCGGAATCATTGGACTTTTAGAAACTGATAAAGCTGAAAATGCTCCTGTTAATTATGGCGATACAGGAAAAATTCGGCTGATTTTATGGGATGGAACAATAAAATTAATCTTTTCATCTCCAAAGCAATTTTTAATCGGAAGCGGACCAGAAACTTTTGCATATGCGTTTCCTAAGTTTCGCCCTGACTCAATAAATGCAACCTCTGAAGCGAATTTTGTTCACAATAAACCTCACAATTGGTATTTGGAGATCTTTGCCAATTTAGGATTACTTGGCTTTTTATCCTACCTATCTTTTATAGGATCTGTAATTTATTTATTCGCGAAATCTAGCAAAACACATCTTAATAAAGCTTTGTTTTGCGGGTGGATCAGCATTTTATTTACAAACTTTTTCGGATGGCCGACGGTTCCCCTTTCTATTTTGTTTGTAATTTTGCCAATTTTTATAAATTATGAACTTTTTAAAAAAACGAAGGAAAATCAAGATTGGGAAATTCCGCTAGGAATCAAAATGTTTTTTGTGTTCTTAATAGGAAATGTTCTAATTATTAGCTCGATGCTATTAGTTTTTGCCGACTATTTTTATGATAAAGGGGATTTTACCCGAGCCCACACATTAAACCCTTTCGAAGCAAGATACGAATTATTCACACTTTCTTATGTAAATAAACTTGATACGGCTAAAGTGCGCGATTTTTATTATAGAAATGCACAAAACCCTTATGTGGTTAAAACTCTGGTAAATTATCTGGATCAAATTGCACAAAGAGAAAATACTGCTAAAGCAATACTTTTATTAAGAGATGAAATTAAAGAAGATGCCGCGAAAAATTCCCCGAACGATGTTTCGTTTAGAGACTAAATCTTTTGCGCGTAAGTAGCAGAAATCCAACCTTGTTTACCTGTTGCATATTCAATCTTGTACCAACCATTACTCTCTTCTAGCACTGAATGCTCGGATCCGACGTCAACACGGCTGACTTCTTTTCCTGAAGTGCTTGCTGTTTCGCGAACTCTTAAGAATCCGATTCCGGTATCCTTAACTTTTATCTTAAATAAGACAGAACCGCTTGCTGCTGTTCCGTTTGCAGTATCTCCATTTGTTGAAGTAACAGCAACTGCGTTACCAAGTGCTGTCTCTAATGTTGCTTTTGCTTCTGCGGTTAATTCTGCAGCCTGGTCTGATCCTAAATATGCAACAAACTTTCCGGCTTCTTTAATTTGCATTTCGGTTGCAGGAACTTCATTCCCGTCAGAATTGTAAACCTTTCCACTGTCAGATAAGAAATAATCGAATTTTTCGACTTTGTCGTTACCTAATGTGGCAGCTCCACGTGTTCTTAACCAATAAGAAATTGCTTTTGCCCATGCCTGTCGGTCTGTAAATGCGGAATCGCTTGATTTTGAAAAATTAATAAATTGGACACCTTCTGGTAATCCGGTTAAGGTAGTGATTTCTGAAGGAATCGGTTTTAAGAACATATCTACTCGTGTATTTAGTTCGTAACTACCTTTAACTTTTACATTAACCTCTTGGTCTTCATATCCATCTTTCTTAAAAGTAATTGTGTATTTATCATCTGGATTTTGACTTAATAATTCTTTGGTAGAGAATCTTTTTGGAGTTTTTCCGACTTCAACACCATCAACAATAATTGTTACTTCAGACACTTCAGGAGAAACAACAGAAATTATTGGATCGGTTTCGCCTGATTTAGTAAACCAAATGTTTTGGCCTGAACTAAAAGGCTGGTTTACCCCCAGATCTCGCTTAACTACTGCTAAAGTTCCTGCGGCTGGCTTTATTATTGTTGAATATGAATTTGATTGACCATTAATATCGACTTTTAAATCGGTAGCTTTTACTTCTTCGGTGTAAACGGGAGTTTCACCTTTCTCTTTTCCGTTAACAAGTACTGCCCCTTTATCGTATGCCAAATCTACACTTAAAGCTGCTTTGCCAAATGATCCTCGAGATAAGTTGTAAATAAAAGTTCCCACCAAAACGAGAATCGCGATTGAAAGAACGATTATGATGATTTGGTAGAGGTCGGGACGCGCCATAAATTAATACATAGAAGTTATCATTTAGAGGCCATTTTTACAAGTTTTTGCTATAATTTTAGCGTTGCGAGAATTATTAGCTGCGCGAAGCCGCATCACCTATCGAGCTAGCAAAATTACAACTTATAATGTAAGTTGGTACTCATAACAGCAAAAACCCGGGCCCGGTAGCCAAGTGGTAAGGCAGGAGTCTGCAAAACTCTCATCGCCGGTTCGATTCCGACTCGGGCCTCCATGAATTTAATTCTTCAAGGGATGCTAAAATAAGCAAATATTTGGTGAGGTAGCCAAGATGGTCACGGCATCGGTCTGAAAAACCGACCATGTGAGTTCGAGTCTCACCCTCACCACCATGAGGTAATCCCCCTATATATGAAAACTAAAATTGACTTATCCCAATACGAAAAAATGTACGATACCTTTGACAAAGGTCATGATCAAAGACACTTAAACGAAGTGAGAGACTTTGCAATATTACTAGCAGAAAAATATGCTCCAGAAATGAAAGAAGCAGTTTATGTTGGCGCAACTTTACATGACTTAGGTTTATCGATCCAAAGAGAAGGACATGAAGAACTCGGGTATAACATGTTTAAAGATAATGAAGAATTAAAAAACAATTATTCTCAAGAAGAAATCGAAGAAATACTCGATGCTATAAAAGAACACCGTGCTTCAAGCGGAAACCCTAAAACAATCGTCGGCCAAATAGTTAGCGACGCAGATAAAGTCGCAACTGACACAAAACGATCTTTTCAACGTGCTTATGATTGGGGTAAAGAGAATTTACCTACAGTTAACCACCCAGGATTATTGCTTAGAGCAGCTTCCCATCTAAGGGAAAAATTTGGTCCTGGAGGAACCGGTACAAGACTTTATTTTGATGAGAGTAAAGAAAAGCAAAACAACACTTATGAGCCAATTTTTCAGGCATTAGATAAATACGATTTTGAAGCAATGGAGAGCTTTTTAAAATAGTATGGAAGGCACAATTAACAAATTTTACGTAGGAAAATATACCGAAGGTCATGAATCTACTAAAGGCTGGTTCATCGGATCTTATCTCCCGGAAAACCAAGCAAAAACAGACCAAATAGAAATGATTTATAAAGATCATAATCCTGGCGACGTAGTTGCTCCACATAAACATGAACAAAAAATCGAAGTTGGAATAGTGATTGAAGGAAAAGTAGAAATAACGATAGAAGGTCAAAAATTTATTGCTCAAAAAGGTGATTTTTACTTCTTAGAGAAAGGTGTTTCCAGCTCATTCAAGTTCTTAGAACCAACAAAATTTATAGCAATACATAGTCCATGTGTTCCATCAGATAAAATAGTTCTATAGACCAATTATCCTATAGCCGGTCATCGGTCTTACTTGTTATAATTTCTCAATGGAAATCAGAATTAACAAATTTTTATCACAACGCGGCATTGCCTCACGCAGAAAACTAGAAGCCATGCTTTGGGATGGTGAATTTCAAGTAAACGGCGAAAAGGCCGTTCCTGGCCAATTGATTGATTCTGAAAAAGACACTGTAACCCATTTGGGACGACCAATCTCTCAGCCAAAAGAATTTGTGTATATAGCTTTAAACAAGCCATTAGACGTTGTTTCGAGTAACGACGATGAAATGGGTCGTACAACAGTCCTAGATATCGTAAAGTCAAAAGAAAGGCTTTATCCCGTTGGGCGTTTAGACAAAGATTCTACCGGACTTATTTTGTTAACAAATGATGGAGATTTAGCTTTAAAGCTGACTCACCCGCGTTATCATTTGCCGAAAACATACGAAGTCGCAACTCAGGAACCTATTATGGACTACCAGCTCGAAAAACTAGCAAAAGGAGTAAGAATTATGGGTAAAACTACTCAAAAAGCCGAAGTCGAAAGAACCGGACGCAAATCTTTTAAAATCACTATTTACGAAGGAATGAACCGCCAAATTAGAAAAATGGCGAATGAAGTTCATCTGACTATAAAAAGTTTGAATCGTGTATCGATTGGATCTATAGAACTTAATGATTTGGCTGTTGGCAATTTCAGAAATTTGAAGCCGAAAGAAATTGAAGAATTAAAAGCGGCTCACAGTTCTACCCTATAGCGTTGAAATGCGCCTAAAATCCATTATAATATCACCCATCGGTCTTTCTCAAACACTTTAAATTAAGGATCACACGATGAAGCTTTTCTACGCGTTTGTGGCAGGCTTTGTTGCTTGTTCCCTGGCAACCTTTGCGATAATTAAAAACGCGCAAAAAATTGGAGTGAGCAGCTTGATTGCTGATCCCAGGAAACTAGGCCTCGTATGGGTATACGCTGACGAGAAAATTATCATAGGAAAGGAGCTTGGCCCCGACGAAATTGAAGAACTTAAGGGGAAATTTAGGGCGGCGTGGCCCGGACATCGACTGGGGCCAATTGAAACGGCGCACCCCAAAGCCTTTCTGGAATGGCTTTACACGATAGTAGATTAAGATCGAAACAGCGCGGATTGCTTATAATTCAAAACAAGCAATCCGCGCTCAGACTTCTAAGAAACTTCTCTCATCAATAAAAATACGTATCCCAAATCATTTGGTACAGCCGCATAAAACGTACTTCTGCCTATTTCGGCATCAGAAGTAGGATAGAAACTTAAAACTTTCCAACCTTCAGCGCCTAATTTATTCAACGCATCCTGAATTATTTCAGGTGGATTTCTTTTCGAACCGAATCTTAAAAATTTATACTCGTAAGTCATATCCCGAATATATTCTTATAGACCCTATCAAACAATAGTTGCAATTGATAAAAAGTTTTGATAAATTTAGTCCCGATCGCCCACTTATCAAAAATTATTCATTTTACGGTAAAATCCGTGAAATAAAGTGTAATTATTTACTAAAAATTTATGAACATAAAACCACTATCCGACAAAGTAGTACTTAAGATCAAAGATCCGAAAGAAAGAACTTCCGGCGGGATCTACCTTCCTGAATCTTCACAAGAAGAAACTCATATCGCAGAAGTAATCGCCGTAGGCGAAGGCAGATTTGCTGAAAGCGGACAAATTATTAAACCTTCAGTAAAAGTTGGCCAAACCGTTTTAATAAAAGGAAAATGGGCAGGAGACAACGTAACCGTCGACGGCCAGGAGTATAAAATAGTTAGCGACAGCGATATTCTCGCTGTTTTGGAGGGTTAAACATGTCTAAAAAAATAATCTACAACCAAGAAGCACGAATGAAATTAAAAGCCGGAGTTGACGCACTTGCAGACGCAGTAGGTGCAACAATGGGACCTCTCGGTAAAAATGTTGCCTTAGATAAAGATTGGGGCGCTCCAACTGTTACACACGATGGAGTTACCGTCGCAAAAGAAGTCGAGCTAAAAGATAAGTTCGAAAATATGGGAGCCAAACTGGTTTTAGAAGCAGCGACAAAAACAAACGATGCAGCAGGAGATGGTACAACAACCGCGACTGTTTTGGCACAAGCTTTAGTTGATTCAGGGTTAAGAATTACAGCCGCCGGTGCAAATCCAATGCTTGTTAAAAAAGGACTAGAAAAAGCCAGCAAAGAAGTTGTTGCTGCAATTCAAGATATGGCAAAGCCAATCAAAACTAAAGAAGAAAAAGCTCAGGTTGCAACCAACTCAGCCCAAGATTCTGAAATCGGAACAAAAATTGCCGAAGCTATGGATAAAGTTGGCGACGATGGAGTTATAACCGTCGAAGAAGGCAAAGGTATGGAAATGGAAGTCGAAACTAAAGAAGGTATGAATTTTGATAATGGTTATCTTTCTGCTTACTTTATTACCGAACCAGAAAAAATGGTAGCCGAAATCGAAGACCCTTATATTTTGATTACTGACAAAAAAATCGGAAACATTCAGGAACTTGTTCCGATGTTAGAAATGCTCGTTAAGACCACACAAAACTTGGTTATTATTGCCGAAGATATCGAAGGCCAGGCATTAGCAACTTTAGTTTTAAACAAAATGCGCGGAGCATTAAAAGTTTTGGCAGTAAAAGCTCCAGGGTTTGGAGATCGCCGCAAAGCAATGCTCGAAGACATTGCTACAGTAACAGGTGGATCAGTAATCAGCGAAGAGCTTGGTAGAAAACTTGAAACAGTAACAATCGAAGATTTAGGTCGCGCCGATAAAGTCATTTCAACAAAAGACGACACAACAATTGTTGGCGGCATGGGTGATAAATCGACAATCGACGCCCGTATAAATCAAATTCGCCAAGAGCAAGATAAAACTTCAAGCAACTACGATAAAGAAAAATTACAAGAACGATTAGCAAAACTTTCAGGTGGAGTTGCAATCATTCGTGTTGGCGGAGCAACAGAAGCTGAAATGAAAGAAAAAAAATACCGCGTCGAAGACGCTGTTAACGCTACACAGGCGGCAGTTGCTGAAGGTATCGTTCCAGGCGGAGGAATCACATTATTAAAAGCCCGAAAAGTTTTACAGGATCTTGAATATAAAAACCCTGATGAAAATGCCGGAATAAAAGTTTTATATGAAGCATTAGAAAGACCTTTCAGAAAAATTTTGACCAATGCCGGTGCAGAACCAGGCCAATTTATTAAAGAAATTGAAAATAATCTAGACAAAAATATCGGCTACAACGTTTTAACCGAAACAATGGGAGATTTAATTGCAGCCGGAGTTATAGACCCGGTTAAAGTTACACGATCTGCTGTCGAAAACGCAGTAAGTGCAGCCGGAACAATATTAACAACCGATGCATTAATTGCAGATGAACCTGAAGAAAAAGCTCCCGAAGCACCAATGGGTGGAGGAATGGGCGGAATGCCAGGAATGATGTAATCTGAGTATCACTAAATGTTTCAAAAAGAGGCTCCTTAACGGGAGCCTTTTTTAATTACCAACACCGCACCCTATATTCTTGGTTAACGCACATATAAATAATTGAATCGGTTCTTTGTAATCGGCAAAGCCAGCTAGCCCATCAGTAAGATTAAATGAAAGAAGAGGCGTAAATACTAAAATTAAATAAATTAATAAAAAAGCAATAATCGCATACATTCCCCATTTGACCGATACACTCCCATGAATATAGATATGTTCTTTCATAGAGTCTGGCCTATATATATTTAAAAATATGCTGGCAAAAAATAAATTTGTGGCACCAAAAGCGAAAGCGGAACATCCAAGAATAATTAACAGCAAACTATAGAAAGACAGATTATTAAGGGGCGTGATCCATTCGGTTTCAGTTTGGATAAATTGTAAAACCAAAACTGGTAAATACAACAATAGTGTTCCTATAATTAAGTTTTTTAAACCAACATTAAAATATTTAGTCATGTATAACTAAAGACTCTCAGTTAAATTATAAATAGGAAGTATAACCAATAGAGTTGATATAACCGAATAAATACCTAAACCTAAAATTGATCCAATAAACAAGATTAAGCCTCTGTTGAATAATTTTTCAGATTTATTATCCTGCCAAAGCCTAACTCCTATATATAAATCAGCGAAGCCAATTAGCATAAAGATTGCCGCTACAAAATAGAAAAAAGCAGGAGATGGAGCTTCAGTTCCAAAGTTATTAAATACTTCCTGCTGAGCAGGGACATATTTTACGATTGTCAATAATTGTGAAAATAAATATCCCATTCCAAATAGGATATTTGCAATACCGAGTAGCTCATTTTTATTTAAAGACTTATTCAACATATAAGCTAATTGTAACAACTTCAGTCGCTTTTTTTATTTTTTAAAATTTATTGCTAGACTTTAGTCATGATAAAAGAAATTCTAGTTAGCTATTGGTGGATAATTCTAATAGTTATAATTGTTGTTTCTGTAATCACAAGAAAACTAATAAAAGCACTCATTTCTCTAATTATTATTGCCGTTATAACCATGGCAATTTTTCTATTTTTCGTTTTTCCAAAAACAACCCCTATTGGAGACTGTTATATGGCCGATCTTAAAAATACAAATACAATTGGCGAGGCAACAGTAAAGCTTAAAAGCCCAGAAGAAAGATTACAGTATTTTTGTCCGGCTATGCAGAAAAACTTCAATAGTTTAACCAAATGTATCCAGGACCAAAATGTAAAAAGCGACTTAAGCTATAAATTGTATTCTATGTTTTCGAATTCCAATAAAGAAATGACAGAAATAGTTGATACACACAATGCTAAATGCCCGAACAATAAGATCTCTGTTCCATCTTTTGTAGAACTTTAATTCTGACAAAACATTGTGCTATCATGATAAACTTAAAGAACAATTCGAGTAACACGAGAATTGTTAGCGACTTAGTAGTCGCGTCCGAAACTTTAAGAAAAAATTATCATGGATACTTTAAATCAATCTGCCCCAACTCCCAATAATTCTGCCGATAATCAAATTCCAAATAATAATGCACAAAATTCTGAATTTGCAGAAAAGGGCCCACTATTAAACTCGCGAATGAAGCGAAATATATTAATAGGATGTGGAATAGTTGCCGTATTAATAGCTGCTTTATTTGTAGGAGTTTTTGCTTACCAGCAAATGAATAAACCTCCTGCAATGATGCCACTTCCACCTGAACCTGTAGTTGAAAACCCTGAACCGGTACGCAGTGATACTCCACGTTTTGCGTATATTAAAAATGAAAAAAATATTTGGATTAGCAATATAAATGGGGAAGAAAAATTCAGCATTTTGGAACTTCCACTTACGAGTAAAAGTCGAGTCGTGTCACTAAGCTGGAAAGATAAAGATAATTTAAGCTATGTAACTTGCGATACAAGTACTAGCGTATGCGAAATTTCTACTTATAATTTTGAAACAAAATCTATAAAACCTGAAGTTACTTCTACTGGCTCAACCCTTACAAAATTCGCATGGAGCAAAGATGGAAAATATCTAGCATACATAGAAAACCGTGGAAAAAATACAAACCTACGCCTAAAACTTGGAACAATCGATAATATCCTAAAAACTTATGTGACCGATACAGAAGATGCGTCTCTTAGCAAATCAGTCGTAGATTTTAATGACGACAGCCAATATATTTTATATTCTTCTCCTGAACTTATTGTAAACGAGAATAAATCAACCACCCAAACTCAATCGGTCTATATTTATCAACTAAACGGCGCTCAAATCGATGAAATAAAGAATGTTGATTATCCGTTTTTCATTGATAACGACACAGTCGCATACAAATCAAACAATCGTCTGGTTTATAAAGACGTAGGCACAACAGACGAATCAGCAATAACCGATTTTGCCGGATACAACCCAGCGCTTTCTCCGAACGATAATCAAATTGCATATTGGCGCGACGAGGTTGGCTTTAACAATGTTGTTTTAGGTGTTTATGAATCAGATAAAAATATCCACAGAAATATTTTGAGAGGAGTTATCTTGCCAGTTTGGGTTTCCCCAGACAAAATTGTCGGAATAAAGGCCGACAGCTGTATTGGCGAACGATGTCTTTTATATGAATTTCAGACAACCAGTATGGTGATCGTCGATGTTAATAACGGAGAAGTTTTATCAGTAGACCAAGGAAAATCACTTACAGGAGTTGCCTTTTATGCCGATTAAAGACGAATCACAAACAGCAGGTCGCCAGCATCCAATTCCGCAAAATGTTATGGATGTTGAATTTAAAGTTGTTGGAGATATTACCCTTCGCCAACTAATGTACCTTTTTGCTGGCGCAATTCTTGCCTATATTGTTTATAAATCTGGCGCACCAGCATTCTGGAGGTATTTAATAGTATTCTTAACAGTCACAGGAACAATTGCAATTGCGTTTGTTCCATATGAGGAACGGGGACTAGATAAATGGTTCATGAGTTTCATACGAGCCATGACTGCCCCCACTCAAATGGTGTGGCGAAAAACTTATTCTCCTCCCGCATATTTTTTATCTGATTATGCAAACATTATTAAGAATGAAATTATCACTTTAACACCAGCAAAAAGTCGCAATAAATTAGATGATTATTTGGGTCAACTATCAGAATCTCAAAATGACCTAGATAGAATTGAGGCCGCACGTTTGCAAAGTATTCGAATGGGATTTTCGACACAAGCCGGTGTTAGCGTTGTTACACAACAAGCCGCACCAAGCAGTTTTTCGCCTTCCTTAGGAGGAGGACCTACAACGGATGTAATTTTTGCCGATGAGCCAACAGCCCCAGGCCGAAGCATGTCTGACACACATGACGGAAATGCTCCGCATGCTGAAATACAGCCGGTTCATGAAAAGGCCCCTGAACCACCAGAACAAACAAAACCTACGACAACTGAAAGTCCAAAGCCACAGCCAACACAACCAAAACCTGAGACGAAACCAGAGCAAAATCAGGAAAACTTTGGGTCACAAAAATTGCAGCAGGCTCCAAAAAATGTTGAACAAAAGCCAATTACATCTACGCAAGCTCAACAACCAAAACCGCAGACGAAGCCGGTATCACCTGAACAAAAAGAAGCGTTAAAGGCTATCAAAGAAGATGAAGCTTCATCTAAAAAAGAATTATTAGACTCAATCGAATTTAAAAAACCGACGTTGGGAGCACCAGCAGTTGATCGTGCAATAATAAATATTCCGTCGAATCCTAAAGGTGAAATCAAAATTAATTTAACAACAAAATTGCCAAAAGTAATTGTGGTTCAAGATTTAAAAGAAATTCAGACAAAAGAATCGTCGCTAGAAAAAAGAGTCGGAGAACTTTTAGAAGTAGCAACTCAAGTAAGATCTGAAATGCAAGCGGCGGCTGACAAAGAAGCTCATAGAAATAAAAACCAAGGTCGTATCGAATTCTTTAATACAAAATATCAAGAACTTGAAAAAGAACGCGCAAAAATCACAACACAGCTTGATGAAAGTACAAGTCAGGTTCAACAAATTGGACAATCTGCAGATTCTGACCTAACTAAACAGGTTCACGATCTATCGATTAAAAATGAAGAGCTAAAAGCTCAGCTTGCTCAAATTCAAGAAGAAATTAATATTTTAAGAGCAACACCTCAACAAACTGCTAAACCTGCTGAACCAGTGAAAGCTGCGGCTCAACAACCAAAAAAGCCTGAACCCACACCGGCTCCACCAAGAAATTCTGACCAAGCACAATCGTTAAACCAGGTAACCCAATCAGATTACAAACCGGAAGATCCGAATAAAAAGGCTGTAGTTGACGCAAATTTAATCACAGGCACAGTGAAAAATAAAAAGGGCGAGCTAATTGATAACGCAGTCGTTATAATAAAAGATAAAGACGGTGATGCCATACGTGCTTTAAAGACAAATCAGTTGGGGCAGTTTAAAACACAGACTCCAATGCAAAATGGCAAATACACAGTCGAAACAATTAAGGGAGGAATGAAGTTTGATATAATCTCGGTTGAAGCAAAAGGTCAACCAATTAGTCCACTTTCTATCATCGCCTTCGAATAATATTATGGCCAAAAAATATTTAGCAACAACTCAAGAACATTTAGACATCTACGATATTAAAAATGGAATTGTTGTTTTAAAAAACGGAAGTGCAGTTTGTATTTTGGAAACTAACGCAATTAACTTCGACCTTTTATCTATGATGGAGCAAGACGCAGCAATTTCTGCATACAGTAATCTTTTAAATTCATTAACTTTCCCTATTCAGGTTACTATTCGTTCTAAAAAAATGGATATCAGCGATTATTTAGAAAAAGTTAAAGAAGCCGAAAATAAACAGAGTAATCCCAAAATTAAAGAACAAATAGTTGCTTACAGAAAATTTATTCAAGAAGAACTTGTTACCAAAGAAGAAGTTTTGGATAAAAATTTTTATGTGACGATTCCATATAAATTAACAAGCGTAGCAGCAAGTGATCCATTTGGATTCATTACAGATCTAGTCGGATTTCAAGCTAAACAACCAACCCGTGTAAATACAGATAAAGTTTTAGAAGAAGCACGCGCAGATTTAGAACCAAAGAAAAACTTTTTGATAAAAGAATTTGCAAGAATTGGTATAAAAGCAACCGCTTTAAATACGGCAGATTTGATCAAGCTATTCTATGAAATATATAACAGTGAAACATCCCAGTCACAGAGAATTCGAGGAAATGTTGATGATTTTACGTCAGCTTTAGTTGAACCAAAGTTAAAGATTTAAAATAATATGGGACTATTTGGAAAATCAAAACCTAAAGAAGATACTTCAGAAACACTATCTCCAATGACTACAGTGAACACTGGAGGGGCATCATCCGAAAGTTCTGTCTCAGCTTTTAGCGGAGTTTCAGAGCCTAAAACAAAATCTGTAAGAGCAGCAAAACCACAAAAACAAAAAGATGAAACACCTGAACAAAAATTAGCACGAGGAATTCCATCGGTTCGAGATGTTATTGCTCCAAGTGCAATCGAAGTCGACTATAACTTTTTAAAAGTCGGAGACAAATACTTTAGAACACTTTTTATTTCTGGATATCCACGTTTTGTCGGAGCAAACTGGCTTGAACCGATTATTAACTTTGACCACACTTTAACAATTTCGATGTTTTATTATCCGATAAACGCACGAAACGTTTTGGATGACTTGCGCCGAAAAATTGCAGAAATGGAAGCAACCATTAATATCGCACGTGAAAAAGGTAAAGTTATCGATCCCGGAGTTCAAGCGGCTTTAGAAGATGCAAAATCTTTACAGGAACAATTGGTAAAAGGTATTGAAAGATTTTTCCATTTTTCTTTTTATGTAACTGTTTCGGCAAACACATTGGACGAATTAAATAACATTACATATCAAGTTGAATCTACTTTAGGATCTCTTTCTTTGATTTCGAAAAAAGCTACATTAGAAATGGAAGCCGCATTCCAGACAACAGTTCCTGTTTGTTTAGATAAATTAAAAATTATTCGTAACATGGACACCACTTCTGTTGCGACGACTTTTCCGTTTACTTCAAGCGAACTTACTTCAAACGAAGGTATTTTATATGGAGTTAACAAACACAACGGTTCATTAATTATTTTTGACCGTTTCTCTTTAGAAAATGCGAACTCAGTAATCTTTGCAAAATCTGGTGCTGGTAAATCTTATTTGGTGAAACTCGAAGCTTTACGTTCACTTTTATTTGGAGTTGACCTGATCGTTATTGACCCCGAAACTGAATATCGAAAACTTTCTGACGCAGTTGGAGGAGAATACATCGACTTTAGTATTAACAGCTCTGCAAAAATTAATCCGTTTGATTTGCCTGTTGTTCCTGAAGTTGAAGACCAACTTAGCATGAAGATATTAAGTTTGCACGCTTTATTCAGAATCATGTTGGGAGAACTATCAAGTTCAGAATCGGCAGTTTTAGACCGCGCCTTAATCGACACTTACAGACTAAAAGGAATCACTCAAGACCCTAATACACAGCAAGATCGTGAACCTCCATTAATGGAAGACCTGTATAAAGTTTTACTTGCGATGGACGAACCCGAGTCAAAATCTCTTGCCGAAAGAATGGAACGTTACATTAAAGGTTCGTTAGCAGGAGTTTTCGACCAACGTTCAAATGTTTCTTTAGAAAATTCTTTTACAGTATTTTCTATTAGAAACTTACAAGATGTTTTGCGTCCAATCGCAATGTTCATGATTTTGGACTTTATTTGGACAAAAGTTAAACACGATTTAAAGAAACGTATATTGCTGTTAGACGAGGCTTGGACTTTGATGCAATATCCAGATTCAGCTGCATTCGTTTATTCATTAGCAAAACGTGCAAGAAAATATTACTTGGGACTTACAACAATTACACAAGACGTTAACGACTTCTTAAATACAGATTATGGAAAAGCGGTTGTGACCAACTCGTCTATACAAATTCTGTTAAAGCAGCACCCTGCAGCAATCGACAAAATTTCTGAAATTTTCTATTTGTCTCAAGGAGAAAGAAACTTTTTATTGGCCGCCGGAATTGGAGAAGGATTATTCTTCGCCGGAACAAATCACGTTGCAATGCAAGTTAAAGCGTCACCACTTGAGCACCAACTGGTTACAACTAATCCGAAAGAAGTTAAAGCTGAGCAAGACGAACAAAAGCAAAATAATGCGCCAGTTACACCGAGTATTCCACAAAGAAACGAGCAAGATTTTGAAAGATTAAAACAGAGATTCGAAACGGTGGATATTAATCAACCAAGAACACAACCTGCACCACAAGGTATGCCTCAGGCACAACCAATACAGCAACCTGGACAAACACAAACGCAACAAATGCCAAATCCTTACCAGCAAACAAATCAGGGATATACACAAGCTCCGCAAGTTCAGATGCCGCAAACTAATGCACCTGCGCCAAGTGCGCCGCAACAAGGTGGACAAATGCCAAACCCATTTGAAAGACAATCTTTTAATGGATATCAAATGCCTGCGAATAATAATACGAACGGGGCACAACAAAATAATTGGGCTCCGCAAAATCAACAGCAGCCAAATGCACAGCCACAAAACGGACAACCTAGCCAATCACCTAATCAGGGAACTATTCCGATTAATATGAATGGTGCTACTCCAACTCCGACTCCGCCTGGGTTTTAAGAATGAATAAATACGTAAAGATAGGATTAGAAATAGTATTAAACTCGACCTATTAGTGTTATTTTCTTGACTTCAAATAAAAAATGGAAGCTTTCCTATAAGTTTTTGGCTTACGATGAAAGCTTCCGACACCGATTCAGTAGACCGACTCAAATACGAAGGTGCAGATAGAGAATTATCGTATCCGAAAAATTCTTACCAAAACAACGGTAGTTACAGGCGTCAATAAATTCCCTATTACTACAAATGGCAATACTAGTACGAATAGAACTAACAAAATCCCGCCCGCTTGCCATATCGCGCTAAAGATCGAAAATCCCATGACCAAAACGATCCCAACAATCATGCCGATTCCAACTTGCCATCCCGGAACCTGCTCAGGCTGAGGAGCTTCGACTACTGTCACTGGGCTTGGGATTCTGGTTCCCTTAGGCTTGATAAATTGCTTAAGGATCCAATTCAAAAGATATACTCCAAGAACAAATAACAGCAAGTATGTCCAGATTGCATCCATAGTAAACCTCTTTCTTGCACGGTGCTATTAAACGCGACGTTTAAAATTGGAAGAATTATATGTGGGACTGATACAAATAGCAACTATTTACCAGTTAGCTTTCATGGGCATGGCGAGAAAAAAGTAATTGTCTTGGTCTTTAATATTAAACAAACCAGGCTTAAGAGGATCAGAAGCCTTAAAAATAATTTCGGCTTCATCGATATTACTTAAAAAGTCTAATAAATATTTTGCGTTAAAAGTTATTTCGATATTGTCACCATCTAGCTCACCGTTAATTTTGCTTTGGTTGCTTCCGGTTTCTGACGGTTGAGATTTTGCCTCAATTACATCTTCATTTGCAGAAATTTTTACGCTGTTTCCGATGTCTCGTGAAAAAATGCTGGCTAACTTTATTGCATTCAAAAGTTCTGTTTTTGAAACGTGAATTTCCGATGTAAATTCTTTTGGCAAAACTGCTTCGTAATCAGGATATTGTCCTTCGATCATCCTAAGTTGAGCTTCTGAATCTTCTGCGCGAACAACGACTGCATTTTTATCTGTGTTAATTATTATTTCTAAACTTTCAGATTTTGGTGCAAAACTTTTTACAATATCGGTAAATGCTTTTGCAGGAATAACACATCGAACTTCGCTAGAAACTTCAGATTCTAATGCTAATTTATATTCGGCCATTCGATATCCGTCGGTACACGCAATGACTAAAGTCTTGCCTTCTGCTTTTAGAAATACTCCAGTTAAAACAGGTCGTGATTCATCTGCAGCAGATGCAAATTGAACTTGTGAAATTGCCTTAACAAGTTCTGAAGATTTAATAATTAATTTATCTCCATCTTCTGGTAATTCTAAATTTGGAAATTCACTTGCAGGAATTGTTGTTAAATTTGCTTTTGCTTTATCAGTTGTAACTCTTAAGTTTGATCCGTCTAAAGTTAATTCAATTTTCTCATCGCTTAATTGATTAACAAAATCAATTAATATTTTTGCTGGAACAGTTATTTCGCCAGGCTGATCTACTTTTGCACCAACCCATGATGAAATTGTAATTTGTAAATCTGATGAAGTAATTTTTACACGACCTTTGTCGGTACGAATTAATAAGTTTGATAAAACGGGAAGTGGACTTCGATTATTTACCGCACGACTAACGAGTGCCAAACCTTTCTGAAAATTTTCTTGTAATACAGTGAATTGCATATTCTGTTAACTATTTGTAACAGAAAGAGTAGTAAAACGGCAAGCGGGAATTATTCGGAAATTTCTTGGTTATCAGGAATAATGATGACTCTACGGTTGTATCCTTCGCCTTCTGATGAAGATGTAACTCCTTCGAGTTCTCCAACTTTATCATGGACAATTTTTCTTTCGTAAGAATTCATTGGATACAATGCAACTGATTTCATTAATGATTTTGCTTTTTCAGCAGCATTTTCTGCAAGTTCTGTTAATTTTCTTTCGCGTTCTAATCTGTAACCAGAAACATCAACTAAAACTCCAACACCTTCTCCGACTTCTTTAAAGAGCATTACATTTAATAGGTGCTGTAACGCATTTAAAGTCTCTCCATGGTATCCAATTATTAAATTTGTATCTTGAGTATCTATCTCAACATAAAATCGTTCATTAGTTGTATTTCTTTCTTGTGGAAATTTAATTTCAGCTTGAACTTCTAATTGAGCGAAAATAGTTTCTAATGTTTCTTTAATTTTTTGTTCAATTTGATTTCTGTCCATTTGTTAATTCCTTACTAGCTTTTGGGCGGGATAGATAAGCATACTGTCCAACAGCTATTATGGTCGAAATAAACCAATAAAGCGGAAGACCGGCCGGCAAATTAAATCCAAATACGACTGTCATAATTGGCAGCATATAGGTCATTTGCTCCTGCATATTATACATAACATCATCAGACTTGTCAGGTGTATTCTCCGCTATTTTCTCCATTTTCTTAGTACTTTGCATTGTATATTTGGACATAAAAAATTGAGCAATACCAGCTAATACAGGTAAAACAAACCATGGGTCCGGTTTTGCTAAGTCCCAAAGTAAGAATTTAGTATGTAATTGAGCTCCATCTGCAAACTTTAAAAAGTCGAGTGGATACAATAAATGGTTAATATCAGAGATCATTACCCCGCTTCCTTGCAAGACATTCGTGAAGACTCTATATAAAGCAATAACAATAATAATTTGGATAATCTGAGGTAAGCAACCAGCAGCCGGATTAATTCCATGTTCTTTAAATAGCTCCATCTGCTTTTGGGCAAATTCTTCACGCTTTGGATATCTCTTTTTTAATTCGTCTATTTGTGGCTGAAGCTCTTTCTGTTTCTTAGACATCTCGAGCATCGGCTTAGAAAGCGGGTAAGTGACGACTTTAATAAGTACGGTAAGCGCAATAATGGCCAAACCTAGGTTTTCCCACATAAAGTGGTACAAAATTATGAGCCCATTTAAAATTGGGATATAAAACAGGGTATTCCAGATATCAGTTAAAAACATGCTTAGGTAACGGGATCATATCCGCCTTTTGTAAAAGGGTTACATCGAAGTATTCTCCAAAGACCTAAAAATCCGCCTTTAAAAATGCCGTATTTATCGATGGCCTGGTATGTATATTCTGAACAATAAGGTTCAAAACGACAGACACGAACGCCCAAATGGCTAAAGGTGTGACTTTGGTCTAGAGAAATCCACTTTTGATAAAAACGAATTGATCTCAGAATTAATTTCTTCAACACTGACGACGATTTTACCATTTTTGTCGAAAAATGTTTTTTTAGGGATAAAAATGAAACTGTATCTTTCCGGGAATTTCTCTAAATTGCCTTTTACTGATCTTGAAATTATTCGGCGAATTTTATTCTGCTCGACTGCCTTTTTAGTAAGACGATTTGAAGTAATAACAGCAAATTGAGGCGCCACCGCCCTATCTTCTCTATACTTAACTATTAAATGGGGAGAGACAAACTCGGTTAAAGACTTTAAAACTCGGGTGAAATTATATCTGGTTTTGAGGCTGAATTTTCGGCTATACACAGCTAAATTCTACAATAAAACGCTTATTTAGATACGCGTCCTCTATTAATAGCGAGTCTTACACGGCCTTTAAGTCTGCGTCTTTTAAGGACATTTCTGCCTGCTTTAGTTCGCATTCTTTTTAAGAATCCATGTTTTCTGTTTCCTTTCTTTACTTTTGGTTGCCAGGTTCTTTTCGGCATAGCAAGGCAAATTGTAACATAAGAGGGCAATCCACACCATATATTAAGAGCCTGGATTTGTGGATAATTTCGGGTTGACTGTGGATAAACCTCCTTATACACTGCCAGATATGGATCAGCTGAAACTAGATACAATTTGGAAATCTATAAAAGGAGAATTAGAAGTAGTATCTAATCCTGTTCATTTTAAGGCGAATATCCCCGGTACATATATCAGCAAAATCGACGAAGAAAATAAAATTATTGAAATTTCAGCTCCCAGCGAATATAAAAAAAACTTTATAGAAGACCGCTTTTACGGCTACTTAAAAGAAATTATTGAAAAAGATCTAGGCCGAGGATACCGACTAATGTTTACGGTTACCAAGGTTGAAAAAAATGAAACTCCACAAGATCTTGGGCCACTTTTTGACCAAGAGGAAGAGACCAAAACAGATGAGGCAGATTTTAATAAAAGACTGACAGATGCAGGACTTAGTAATAGATATACAATTGGCCGCTTTATAGTAGGATCGCACAACAAACTTGCCTATGCAGTATCTACAGCAATAATCGATAATCCAGGCAGAGTTTATAACCCATTCTTTTTATATTCTGGAGTAGGTTTAGGAAAAACCCACTTGGTTCAAGCCATTGGCTACGAAATTTTACGAAAGCATCCGGACAAAGTCGTCGTTTATAAAACCGGTGAACAATTTTTAAATGAAGTAGTTGAAGCCGTTAGGCGAGGAGGCGCAGCCAACCAAGATTTTAAGAGAAATGACCTAAAGAAGAAATATCGAAATGCAGATGTCCTCATAATCGACGATATACATGCTATCGCTGGAAAAACTTCCACTCAGGAAGAATTTTTTAATACATTTAATACTTTGTACATGGCACAAAAGCAAATTATTTTGACTAGTGACCGAGCTCCACATGAAATAAAAACTTTAGAGGAACGATTATCTTCAAGATTTGCCAGCGGAATTATTGCAGATATTCAAAAGCCCGATTTTGAAACAAGAGCAGCAATTTTGAAAGAAAAAAATGAGGAACTGAATTTACAGGCTCCAGATCACGTTATCGATTATGTTGCAAATTCCGTAACGACAAGTATTCGGGAACTAGAATCGGCTTTATTACAAACGGTCACTCACGCCAGAACATTCGGACAAGACCTAACAAAAGAAACTACCACTAATATAATGAACGATATTAATCGGGAAAAACAAAGGCGGGTTACTCCGAATACAATAATTAGGGAAACCAGTAAATATTATGGCATTACGGTTAAAGATATTAAAGGTCAGCGCCGGTTAAAAAATCTAGTAATGCCAAGACAGGTTTGCATGTATCTTCTTCGTGATATGGGAGGTTTAGGGTTCCAATCTATTGGCGAACTTTTAGGTAATCGAGATCACTCAACGGTTGTACATGGAGTTAATAAAACTTCTGAATTAATAAAAGAGCCTACCTTTAGTAAAGAGATTGAACAAATTAAAACTAATATATTAGTTGATGCTTAATTATAAAAACAAATCTCTTTTTAAAAACTTCCTTTGTTTTTATGAACTAAATATTTCTATCCACAAGTTATTCTTTTTGTATTTTTAGATACTTAAATAAATATATATAAAGAGAAGCAGTTATAGTAGGGACTGTGGATATGGGGATAAAGTCAGATTTTATTAATATAACTGTAAAAATCTGCAAAAAGTTTGTTTATAACTTTTTAATTAGCCATTTATCAGCTTTTTAATTAGCTGTCATAAAATTTTCATTAATATTTCATAACTTTCATTTGTTGATCAATTTTCTAAATTCGGGTTTAGTTCTGTTGGCTAAATCGCCACTTATCAACATGCAATATAGTAAATTACTAAGTTCTCCACATATAATAGCTATAGGGTTGTTGTAAAAATAAGGCCGTGAAATAGGTTTATTTTTAGGGGTATTTAATAGAAAGTGGTAAAATTTTAGGTAATGTTAAAAGCAAGAACACTGCCCATCGTCTTAATATTTTCTTTAATCTTTACCCTTGTAATTATCTTTGCTTTTACGACTATTCCTTTTTTAAAGAATTTATTGCCATTTAAAACACCAGATGTAAGTGTTCCTTCTTCAGCTCAAAATGTTTCGATAGAGTATTGGGGCATGTTTGAATCACCAGATGCGATGAATACTTTGATTGCTAAATATAATGAGACTCACCCAGGAGTAAAAATCACTTATGTTGACCGTAACTTTGACGGGGATATGGCAAGATATAAAAGTACTTTATTAACTAGATTAAAAGCCGGAAATGGTCCACAGATCTTTAGAGCTCATTCAACTTGGATGCCTGAATATATAAATGAGGTCAGTTTAAATAACCAAAGTGTTAAGTTAGAAGAATTCAGACAGAGATTTTATCCCGTTGCCGAAACACAATGCGTTTTGACTGATGGAAGAGTCATTTGTATTCCGCTTATGTATGATGGCTTAGCGCTCTTGTATAACAAGGAAATGTTTTCGGCTTTAGGTATCGGTGAGCCAGATACATGGGATGAAGTTCGGGAAGCGGCCCTTAAATTAACCCAGCGTGGAGCCAATGACACCATTAATGTTTCAGGAGTTACACTTGGGACTTCAAATAATGTCTCATATGCGAGTGATATTTTAGGTTTAATGTTCTTACAAAGCGGAGTTGCTATACCAGAGGGAATTGATACTGATCGCGCAAAAGAAGCTTTAACTTTTTATACAAGTTTTGCTAGAGAACATAGAGTTTGGAGTGTTAACTTTTCTGATTCTTTAAATGTATTTGCAAGCGGCCAGGCGGCAATGACATTTGGAACAACCCAGGACATAATTAGAGTTCTTGAATTGAATCCCACTATGCAACTTGGAGTTTTGGCTGTTCCACAATTACCTGATATTTCTGGTGGAACAACCTCTGATACATGGGCATCATTTTGGGTAGAGTCAGTTTCTGCCGACGCTTCAAAAGAAGAGCAAAAAGCAGCTTGGGATTTCCTAGAATGGATGAGCCAGCCAGACCAGCAAAAAATGCTTTATACGGAAACTTCAAAGTACAAGAAATTTGGTTTTGTTCCGGGAAACCGTGAAGCCCAAAATGTAGTCGCAGATAATCCTTATTTGGTGAATATGGCCAAACAAGCCGTGTATTCGAGGACATCTATTATTAGCGATAAAGTTGGAAATGATAACTATTCTAAGATATTTAAGGATATGATTACTGATGAAGATCTCGAAGAAGCAAAAGCCTCGTATTTAAAATTGACCGGGTCTGGTCAATAATCCCGCAAAATAGCCTCTTAATTAATGTATAATTTGAGCATATTTAATAATGTGTGGAAATTATTAGCGAAGAAGTCTCGCCTAATTATTAATAGCCAGTCTGCCCTACTTTATGGACAAAAATTACGATCATAAAATAAAAGAATCAGAAATGTACCAAATGTGGGAAGATAAAAAATCTTTTTCTCCTGAGGGTGCTGGAAAGTTGCGCCAGTCGAACGGCCAGCCCTACTCTATTTTGATGCCTCCACCTAACGCAAACGCTGCTTTGCACTGCGGACATGCAACTTATTCGATACAAGATCTAATGGTTCGATTTAAACGAATGCAGGGCTTTGATGCTTTATATTTGCCAGGAACCGACCATGCAGGCTTTGAAACCCAAGTTGTTTACGAACGAAATCTTAAAAAAGAAGGTAAAAGCCGTTTTGATTTTGATCGTGAAACCTTCTTTAATGATGTTTTAAATTTCGTTAAAGAAAATTCAAATGTCGCTACAAATCAGCTAAAAAAGATTGGTATGTCAGCTGATTGGGACCGAAATACCTTTATGCTCGATAAGAAAGTTATCGATATCGTATATGACACATTCATGAAATTGGTTAATGATGGTTTGGTTTATCGCGATGGATATATGGTTAATTATTCGACCTTCCATGGAACTACCTTCTCTGATTTAGAGACCGAATATAAAGATTCGATTTCACCTTTGTACTATGTGAAGTACAAATTGGCTGACGGCGACGGATTTTTAACTATTGCCACAGTTCGACCTGAAACAATCTATGCTGATGTTGCGATTGCTGTTAATCCAAAAGACTCTAAATATGAAAAATTCGTCGGAAAGAAAGTTCTGAATCCATTAAATGGCCGCGAAATGATTGTTATAGCCGATGACTATGTTGATATGGAATTTGGAACCGGAGCTCTAAAAATTACACCGGGACATGATTTTAATGATTATCAGATTGGTAAAAAACATAATCTCGAGATTATCTCTTTGATCAATTTAGATGGAAAAATGAATGCCAATGCAGGGGAAGTTGAAGGTATGTATCCGAAACAGGCTCGCATTAAGACCTCAGAAATCTTAAAAGAAAAAAATGCATTAGAAAAGGTTGATGAGAATTATGCGAACCGCGTTTTGGTTGATTACAAAGACCAAATGCCGATTGAGCCGATGCTTTTGCCTAATTGGTTTATAAATACCGATAAATTAATGGAGGCTGTTATTAAAGCTGTTGAGGACGAAAGAGTTAAATTTAATTTACCGGAATGGAAACGCGATATTTTAAGATGGATTACCGAAAAGAAACCCTGGCCAATTAGTCGCCAAACTGTTTTTGGAATAAGAATTCCAGCATGGTATGAGGTTACCAAAGAAGTTAACCCAGATATTCAGGTAACTTTTATTGCTAACGGTGAATATAAAACGGGAAATGTTTATGAATTGCTTGGTCAGTATTCACTAGACGAAATCAAATCTGGTCTTCAAAAAGTCATTGCCCCTGCAAATTCAAAATTTGTAATTCAGCTCGAAGCACCAGGTGAAAATTATCTACAAGAAACCGACACATTTGATACTTGGTTTAGTTCTGGTCAGTGGCCAATGACAACGCTGAATTATCCAAATAGCGAAGAATTTAAGAAGTATTATCCGACTGATCTTTTAGATTCGGGCTACGATATTATGTTCTTTTGGATTGCTCGAATGATTATGTTTGGGCTTTATTTAGCTGAGGAAGTTCCATTTAAGATGGTTTACTTTCATGGAATGGTTACCGATAAGTCAGGTCAAAAAATGAGTAAGAGCAAAGGAAATGTTATTAATCCGATGGAATTTGTTGAAAAATACGGGGCTGATGCCTTAAGAATGGGAATAATCGTTGGAGGAAATACCGAGGCACGGTTTACACCACTAGACGAAGACAAAGTTCGTGGATATATGCACTTTTCAAATAAGATTTGGAATATCGCCCGCTTTATTGAAATGAAAGGTTCTTCGAAAGAGTTGGATTTAAATAATCTGCAGCCTGAAGACAAACAGATTTTAGAAGACTTAAACAAACTAACACGCGATGTTACTGAATATTTGGACGGATTAAAATTCAAATTTGCAGGTGAAGCAATCTACGAATTTATCTGGGAAAAGTTGGCCAACACATATTTAGAAGCAATAAAAGACCGAACCGATGATCAGGCTTTGGCTGTTTTAAACCATGCATTCTTAACTTCGCTAAAGCTGCTGCATCCGTTTATGCCGTTTATAACTGAAACTGTTTGGCAGGAACTTAAACCTCAAAATGAAGCTGAGATGATTATTGTTTCGAAGTGGCCTAGTTAAATTAATATGTTTATCCAATCAGTCCCACAATACGTAGAATGGTTTTTGATTCTATATCCATTTATTTACCTTTGTTGGAGCTTTATTATAAGAAATAAAAAGACTTTTTTATTGTACGTAATATTTGATTTAATCGCGATCTTATATCTATGGATTTTATATGGAGTAATAGTAACTAATGATTGGAAAGTCACTTCAGATGGAACTTTCCGAGGCGCAATAAATTTATTATCGAATAAGAATTATAAAGACTTCTTTGAAAGATATTTGGAGTTACTCGCTTTTTTCGTTGTATACATAAGTCTTGGGGTTAGGCTTCTAACAAAAATACTAAAATTTGTTCGAAAAGACCTTTTCAAAATCCTTGTACTTTCCTTTATTTGTATTTTGTTCTTAATTGTATTTGGGTTTACAACGAGTTCAATCAGGGTGGACTTTGGCTTATGGACAGAGGCGCTTATATTCAGACCTGAGAATTGGGATAGCCTTTTGTATTTTATTGTGAGTTTCCTATTTTTACCTGAAGCTATTATTTTCTTAATTATGTTGTTTAATCTTCGTAAGTCGAAAAAACAAAAAATAAATGGAAACTAACTTCGCCTCTCGCGCTGGAGAAAAACTCCAATTCGCACTAGATCAATTTCAAATTTCCGTAAAAGACAAAATTTGTGCTGATTTGGGTTCAAGCACTGGCGGATTCGTCAGCTGCTTACTTCTAAATGGAGCAGCAAAAGTTTACTCGGTCGATACTTCGTATGGAGAACTCGCCTGGACTCTGCGCAACGACGAACGTGTTGTTGTAATGGAACGGGCCAACGCACTTCATGTTGAGTTACCGGAAAAAGTAGATTTTATTTCGATTGATGTCGGGTGGACTCCACAAGCTCTTATACTCCCCCATGCGCTTTCGCTATTAAAAAACGACTCGTATATTATTTCGTTAATCAAACCACATTACGAGGCGGATAAACGTCTTATACGCAAAGGTAAATTGCCCGACGAAAATATTGAAGAGGTTTTGGATCAGATGAAAAATAAATTGGCCGAACTTGATATTAAATTTGAGAAAATTGTTGAATCCCCTATTGTTGGTAAACGTGGTGGAAATCGAGAGTTTTTAGGACTTATTCGGATTTAGTTTCAGAAGAGTCTTCACCTTCTTTAGCAGATTCTCTTTCGGCAGCTTTTTCTTCTGAAATTACTCCGACTTCTGATACGTCTCCTGTAGCTTCTTCTGCTGGAGCTTCGATCTGTTGAGCGAAGTCTAATTTAAGGACGATTTCTTCTGGGTCTAAATCAATTTGGATTTTTTCTTCATCAACTTTGATAGCCTGCTTTAAGGTTAAAACATCTCCAACTTCTTTTAGTTGAAGGGCGTCTACTTCAAAAGCTTTTGGAAGATCTTTTGGAAGACAGGTTACTTCAATTTCAGAAATAATGGTGATAATGATACCTTCGTTAGATTTAACTTTTGGATGCTCGTCAGCATTAATAACTTCGACCGGAATAGCAGCTGTAATTTCTTGCTTCATGTCGACTTCGAAGAATGAAACGTGGATTGGTTCCATTGATAATGGGTGAATTTGAACGTCTGAAATAAGAACGTTTTTTTCGCCATCGCCGCTTAATTTAAGTGTGACCAGCGATGATTCGCCCGCCTCTGCAAAGACTTTTGAGAAATCAGCCATATTTACAGAAACTGGTACAGTTTCTTCTTTTCCTTGTGAAGACTTCTTTGAAAAGATAATCCCTGGGATAACCCCTTCTCTTCTGAGGACTTTTGATTTTTTATTTAATTCTCTTTCTTTTGCAAGTATTTCCATAATGATTTGGGCTCGGTTTTAAGCAATTTTTTAAGCTTTTTTATCTCGATATATTCTATATTTACTGATAAACCCTCTTTTTTTTGGGTTTTAGCTGTCGAATCTATAGATTTTTTGGTTCTATTTGTATTAGTCATAGTGTCTATAGTCGAGAAATTAACTGCCCTAGTGTAACACTAAATAATGCTTATTTAAAGAGGAAATTTGAGTTCTTTATCGGTGTCAAACAAGAGGTTGGTGTTCGACTCAGTTTTACCCTCTAGTTTGATGCTAAGAGGAGAAACCTCTGATCCTGGCTGTTTTTGAAGGGTTATGTCCATATAGTTGTCTTTATAGACTTTTTGAGGGGATCCATATTCGATTCGCAAAACCACGTTCTCTTTCGTAGGGATATAAAGATCGGTTTCGTACATAACCTTGGTGCCATATTTAGAGACTTTTATTGATCTGGCGATGTTCTTTTCTCCAGTTTCGGCAATAATGGTGGCTGTATTTATGAGGGTGTCTCCTGGGGCGATCATTATTATGTGGTCTAAATAGTCAGAATCGCCATTGTTTGTGTACTTAATCTCTATTGTCCTTATATAGCCGTCATTTTCGGTTGGCAGGACTCCCTCGTAGGTTATTTCTGATGTGATCTTTTCGCTTGGGATATCGGTAAGGTTGTTGTTACCAAAGAATAAGAAATCATCGCTATCTGAGCCTTTTAAGGTACCTCCCCAATTGTTTTCTATGATACTGCTATAGACACTTTCATCAGTATGATAAATCATCATATCTCGAGAATTTAGGGCAGAATAAATCATTGGTTCTAGGGTTTGGAACGAATCAGGATTACTTCTAAAGGTGTCAAAAATATATGAGAAAACGTCTTTTATAACGTCAGCCTTTTGGTTTTTGGTTAAGGAACTCGTAAAGTTTTGTTCATTAATTACTTTGTCATTCACTCTTATTTCGCCAAGTGTTTTTATGAAGGTTTTTAATAAGTTTGTATCTACTGCTATTACTCCATTAATTTTTTCTTTTCCTAGATACGAATAGAGATTTATTGCGGTTTCGGAAGCATTTCTAAAGTCTGGATCCCAGGTTACATCTTCCATTCGAAGAAAATCCTGGCTTGTTAAAGCTTGAATTGGCTCTGGAGCTGGAATTTGACCATTTAAGTCTATTTGCTGATGGGCGTCAGAAGATTTTTCTAACTTTTCGATTGAGAATTTACCGTTTTCAGCTTTTAAAAGCCCGTAAACTTCAACCTGGCCTCCAGACGATCTGGCTATATTTAGGTTTTGAACTAAAAGCAAATAAATCTGTGGGTTTTTGTATCCTAATAAATCGCCCAGTGCCGGCTCGATAGCGCGAATTTTTTCTAACTTATCTTTATTTTTATTTAATGAATTTAAACTTTCGTTTATTAGTCCGCGAATATACGAATTTCTGGTTTCGAGTGTTTCGAAATTATTCTCTATCTTTTCAATTTTTTCTAAAGATTTATCGATATATTCCGGAGACGCAACGGTACTTGCACCTAAAACATCTGAATCTGAATTTAGCGCGATTTCATGTGAGTCTAAGTTTTTGAATGTTGCGTAAAGGTCGACTCCCGATAGGTAATTTATTGCAAGCGAAATTTCTTTTGCGGTTTCTATTGCTAAATGTTGATCTTTATCAGAAATTCCAATTCGTTCCGCAATAAAGCCAACAGGTGCCGGAATGGTTTCTAGTTTATTAAAGTATGTGCTGGCTTTTTCACTATTGTTATATGCAGATGTTAAGTCGGTTGTTTGGATATTATTTGAAGCTTTTTTAAGATAAATAACTCCTGCACTAGCGTTATACGCGAACATCAAAGATGGAAGGCTTAGTGCAACTATTAGGCAAGCAACTAAAGCCACAATTGCTTTTCGAGGCTTTTTACTTGAGGCTTTTTTAGATTTGACCGATTTAGTTTGTCCGACTTTAACTTCCGGAATTACCTCAACATAATCATAATCATTGTCGGAGTCTTCGAGTTCTTTTTCTTCGATAACATCTTCTGATTGCCGGTTTTCTTCATCGTTAAATTCATAGTCGTTATAGTCTTGGTCTAAATCTCTTTTTCTAGATTCCGGATCGAATGGGTCGTAAGGTTCGGTTGGTTCTTCGTAATCACGATCAAAAGATTTGTATGAAAGCGGTGAGGTGTCTGTAAATGAATCATCTTTTGCTAGTTCTAAGCTTTCGTCATTTAATTCATCTTCTGCACCATCGACCATCGGGATTCCATTGTAGTCACACAAATCTTCTATACCTGCTTTAAGCTCAACTTCAGGCCACCAGTTTTCGGGATAATTTATTTCTGCATCTGGCAGTGGAGTCGACAGGTTTTCTTCATGCGTATAACTTATTTCCAAATCAAAATCTGTGAGTTCTTTTATAAAGTGAGCAAGCTCAATTTCCGTGATTGGATCTTCAGGGTAAAGTGTATAGTGTTTTGATTTTGAAGATGGATCATTAAGGGTTTTTATAATTTGTTTGAGTCCGCTTTTAAAATCTTTTTGGTGTAAAAGATAGTGTTCGTTTTCATCAGAGTCGACAGTTAAAATGTTTGAACCGGAAGTAACCGATGTTATAAATTCTTCTAATTTTTGATCTGTGTTGATTTCGGGACCGTAAATATCTTCGATATGAACAGTTGCAAATTTGACTCCAACTTTAGTGCAGTAAGATTTAATTAAATCGATCGCTGTAACAATTGTGCTTTCTGGATGGGTTTCTTCCCTTTCGCGGTATACAAAAATATATGGAGAATTAACTTTTTTTGCTAAATCAATTAATTCTTTAATTTCAATTGTGTTATGAATTAAATCACTAGATTCATCAAGTAAATTTTCCGCATTGCTTACATCTAAAACGGCATGAATATCTTTAGGGTCATCTAATGAATTAATTTTTTGTGTAATGTCGATTGTTAAGAGTCCAGATTCACCAAAAGCAGTGTGTAAATAGGTGCTTATTTTATTGTTGCCGTATATTAAGATTGTGTTCATCGGGCAGACTTCAAGTCAAAAACAATAGACTTGGTGACAAGCTACAAAGAGTTTATCAAATTTGGTGACTCTAATGTTAAAATGACTTCTATGTTAAAACCTATGTTTTTTAGCGGCCACAAGCACACTTTTTATATTAACTTGATTATTTGGTCTTTGGTTATTTCTTTGGTTGTTTTACTTACCAGTTTTGTGTTTCCAAAATATTACAGAGCATACAATACTTATTACTTTGACGCGCAATATACGACTAATGATTCAGTAATTGATTTTTCACCTCAACAATTAGCCGAAAAAACTTCTGAGAATGTTAAAGGAATTATAGAAAGTCCTAATTTTTTAGGTCGAGTTTTAGAAAATGCCGGTTACGAAAACACTACTAAATCTCGTGAAAAATTGAGCAAGAAGATATCTGTTAAAAAAGTCGGGCCTCAAGTTTTATATGTAGAAATTAATGGATACCGCAACTTTGAGACACTAGAAAAAACCATAAGTTCATTAACGCAGGTTTTGGGTACTGAGGTTTCAGCAATAAATAGTAATGGAAATATTATGGTAGCGTTTAATGAGGTTAATGAAAAGCCAAACGTCGAAGAAGTTCAGATTTACCCGTGGCTAAATGCCGGAATCGCCTTATTGCTTGTAATAATTTTGGGAGTTTCTTTGAATGAGTTTAAAAAGTATATTGAAAAAGATGGATAAGCTAATAATAAATACAGACGGAGGAGCAAGGGGTAATCCCGGGCCAGCCGCTATTGGTATAACTTTAAGATCTGAATCAGGTGAAACAATTTTAAAGTATAAAGAAAAAATTGGTGAAACTACAAACAACGTTGCAGAATACCGCGCCTTAATAAAAGGATTAGAATTAGCATTAGAAAACAAGGCAAGCGATGTCGAATGTATTTTAGATAGCGAATTGGTTGTAAAACAAGTGAACGGATTGTACCGCGTAAAAGAAGAAAGTTTAAAAATCCTTCATTCTGAGGTTAGAAATTTGTTATCAAAATTTAATTCTCACATGGTAAAACATGTTAAGAGAAAGGATAATTCTGCCGCAGATAAGCTTGTAAACGAAGCTCTCGACAACATTTAATATGGAATCTGCTGCCATAAAAAACGATTTAATAAAAACCCTTAAGCTAATTAAGGCTGAAGAAATTCCGGTTTTAACCGAAGAAATTACAAGCTATTTTATTGCTTCAGATAAATCATCACAGCTTAATAAACCTTCGGTTCTAACTGCTTTAAATGAGTTACAACAAGAGAGAAAAGTTTTTTCCGAAGATGAATTTATAAGTTTTTCTGAAAGCTTTAAAGATAAAATAAAAGACAGGTTAGATTTAGAAGAGTCGACGAGGGAAAAGTCTAAATATACAAAAAATCTATTTAAATTTTTAGAAAATTTACCATTTGTAAAATTTGTTGCGGCAAGCGGAAGTTCACCTTTTGGCCGAATTGCTAAAAACGAAAAAATAAAATTAATAGTAGTTGCAGATAAAGAAACCAGGCATTTATCAGAATTCTGTATAAAAAAATATTTACAGCTCAATCGGGCTTATAAAAACTTTGAAGTCGAAAAAGTTTTTGAAAGCGATAATCTTAAGTGGCATCGACCAGACGCTGAAAGCGCAATAAAACTTTTAAATATGATTGTGGTTATAAGTAAAAATAAAACCTACGAGAATTTTATGGCAACTAATAATTGGATCTTTGATATTTTTTCTAATTATCCACTAGAAAAAGTAAGCTGGGGATTCAGGGTTACAAAAAATATTGATATCAAAACTGCACCAATTTTTAAAACTTTAAACAAATTTTTGACGCCAAAAGCATTATAAATCGTATTTCTCTCTGTAAGTTTTTTGCAGGTTTTCGACTTCTTCTTTAAATCCTTTTGGCATTTGGTCTATAGGTGTTTCCATCGTAAAGTTTCCTTTAGCAGAATATCTATTTAGGATTTCTTCGAGATCTGCTGCTATTTCTGCCTGAATAACTTCAGGATCAACTTTTGTCTTAACAGGGGTCATTACGGTTTGGGCGACCATTTGTGTCGGAGATTTTTCTTTTGTAATTGGTGCTGTGCCTTCGTTATCGCAAGTAGACGAAAGTTGTCCGCCTGTACAATATTGGCGTAATCCCATTTGGAATAATCCGTAGTCGCAATAACCGATATTTGCTCCCCATCGGCCTTCGGTGAATTCATCAGGTCGGCAGGATCCGTAATATCCTCTTAAAGCTCGCTTAACTGCATCGAAGTTAGATTCACTAATTGTTCCGTTTCTGTAGTCGACTCCAGCTTTTTGTTTTAGTACACGAGCAGCCAATGTTGGCGCGACTTGAGGATTGCATCGTCCATCTTTTCGATATTCGCTTTGTGGTGTTCCCGCTGCCCATCTTTGAATGTTCCAATTCTTTTGTTCTGTAGGGTCTGTTATATCGAAGACTGTGTCGTCAGTAATTTGGAACGGACCAGTTGCAGTTACGCTATTTCGTGAACATGAATTTAAGCTGCCGCCTCCTTCTATATCTAATATAACGGCGATAAGTCTTGCAGGAACGCCTGAATCTAATCCTACATTTTCGATTTGTTTTAATGTATCTCCACTAATATTGTTGCTACCCGGTGCAGAACTAAAGAAGTTTCCGCCGCCACGGAGTGATGATAAGAATGGTTCGCACAACCCAATTGCCCGTGTAGGAAAGTCTGATGGAAGGCTTCCCGCTGCTTCGCTTAAACAATATTGTGCGGCCTGACTAAAGTGGTCGGTGTATTCGATGTACATACTTCTGGTATCGCTGCCGCTAATACTTAAATCAAGACAATCTTGCGGTCCACCAAGCCCAAATCTTGCCAACGCATTTGATAACGGGTTACTTCCGCAATTAGGTGTGGTATTGTTTCCACTCGCGTTAGATCCTGAAATACCTCCAAGTGAAAGTTTAAGTTCGAGCTCGTGTTTGCTAGGCTTTGGATCAAAATAAGAGTCGCTGACTCCCGGTACCTTATATAAACCCTGAAAAACCTGGAAGTCATAATTGCTTCTATTTTGGTTTAATTTACCCATAAAACGGCTTGGGACATATCCATATAAAAGATATTGGCGTTCACCAAATGTGCATGACCATTTTTCGTCTCCTTCATGATAGACCCCATTTATATCTGTATAGCCTTCTTCTTCATCTTTTTCACAGTGATAGTTAAATAATTTGGCACCAGCTGCATAAAGACTTTTTATAAAGTCTGAAAATATATTTCCTACAGAAATTGAAATATCCTCTTTATCTTCTATGTCCTTTGCTAATCTGAAAGTTTGATTTCCGGTTTGGCAGAATCCTTTTTCGCAATTTGGATCATCTGTGACTTCTAATAAATCTTCGGCATCCATAGTTGCGCATTCTCCACCAGGAGCCCAAGTTTCACATTTTGTACAGTCGATTGGTGGAGGTGGTCTGTCGTCGACAATCCCACAAGCTCCTTCATTTGGACAGGTACATACTGGTCTTTGTGTACAGTTAGGATTGTCCGAATATGGAGCGCTACTATTTGTAATTTGGAAATGAACTTTAAGTTCCATTTTGTTTTCAGCAAGCTCACGTGGAGTTACAGGAATTGAACATCCTGGTAAAGTTTCAATCGGGACTCCATATTTTTCGCCATCATTACCGTTAGGGTTGTAAATTGGAAGACCAGCTGACTTATGTAGGTTCCCTCCATTTGGATTTCCACATGTACTGATTTGTGTTGATTGGCCGGTTGTTTTGTCGGTTACCCAATATTCAATATAGTAGCCCCAGTCGACAGGTTGAGGACACTCGGGTTGACCGTTCCATACTTTTACTGAAAACTGATTTTCTGCAGTTTTGTTTTCGATTAATATGTGAGCGCCTTGGCAATATGGCTGAGCTTCTTCATATGGAGGAGCTGCTTGAGCCTGTGCCTGTTTTGGATTTACCGGATTTATATTATCGAGCGAATAAGAAGTTCCAATCTCTTCATCAGAATCTGTTGGGGTTTTTAGAACAACATCCGCAATATAACTTTGTGTATTTTTATTTTGATCAGCATTTTGTTTTGCTAAAAGTTGTTGCTCTTGAGCATAATAGTCTTCTAATGATGTTGCTAATATAGTGCTTCTTCCGATTGGAACTGTGTCGCCGGGTTTTTTTACAACTGCAGCACTAAAATCCCATAGAACTTTGTCCATCGCCTGACGATCGGCTGGTTCTAAAAGTTTAATTTTATCTGCTTCATTCATTGAAAATTTAATTAGATGTCCCATACCTATACAGGCTTCTGGTGGATCACCCGGACCACATTTTTCACCGCTTTTATCGTTCTTTAAACACTCTTCACCTGTAGATGGATCGCAAACAGATGACTGCAAACATCCGATGAACGCCTGATTAAAAGCTAAATTATCAATTGTAGATTTGCGGCCTGGTTTAATTCCATCTTGGCTGGGATAAACACGAGCCTGAAATGCTGCATAAGTCTCTGTTGTTCCTTGCTTTTCTGGTTGAGCCTGAATTTCAAGACCTCCTTGATATATAAATCCTGGAATATGCGAAGTTATATAAAGAGGCAAAGATCTTGGCGTAATAGTACTGGGTTTATATTGAGCAATAGCCTTATTATTAATAAAGTCATCATTTGTAGCTGCCAATGAACCGATATATTTTTGCGTCATTGTACTAAAATCGGTGCTCCAATATTTAGTAGGGGCTATAACAATTCTTTCAGTTACAACCGCGCTAACAATATCTCCTTCATTTTCTTTTTCATCGGTTGCGCTGGCATAAATTTGCCAAGGACCTTTTCCATCTGGCGATGGGTCTTGATGTCCTATAACTTGGCCTCTATATAAAGTCTGGTCTGTTTTAATCGGGCCAACGCATTGGCTTTCACCTGTTCCACCGGCGCTTGTTAGCAAAGCACAAACTTTTACGTTGTTAACTTTTGGAGCCGTTGCAGTAACTTTATTTGTAATACTTGAGCCACGTCCAAATCCGATCCAGCCATAATCTTTTGCATATAAGAATGTTTCACCTTTTCCATTACCTTCTAGGATTTGAACTTCAACAACATCACTTATCGTTCCGAGTGATCCTCCAACGTTGTAAGTATCGTAGTGGCGATTGAATTTCATCGCGAATCCGGTGTAACCGGTAAATGGAGCATTACATCTTGAACAATTTAATCCGTCTTTCTTGAATCCGACAATTGTATGGTCTGACGTCATTACATCGCCTTCGCACATATTTCTTTTTATCCATTTAGCCGGAGCATAGCTGGCTAAATCGACAGTGTTAGGGTCAACATTTCCTGCAACCATTGTGAAACCTGCATCAAAGCCTTCGCATTGAACATTTCCGTTTTCGGTTGCCCATGAAGTATCTCTCAAGTGATAAATATAATTTGCGTCATATGCGAATTCTTCATAAACTTCACCGGTAGCGTTTTTAACTATATAGAAGCCAGGCATTCCCATTACGGTGCTTTGCACGTTATAGAATCTTTCTCCACTGCTGATTAAATTCGCACTGCCCTGACCAGAAGGGTTAAAGTAATCAAGCATATCAACACAAGTTTGGGCATAGCTTTTTGTAGGGGCAATTAGCGCAGCCGCAAAAATTGCGAGTACGATTATTAAATTTTTAGATCTAATAAAATAATTCATTATCTTTTTATGGCTTCTAACATTAGGTATCCCGTTCCTGATCGGTTTCCTGAGACTCTAACATTTGCTTCTAAAATGTATACAGGAACAATATAATTATCAACCGCAAGGTAAGCAATGTGACCGCGCACAATATTTATAGATTCAATAGGATCTCCGATCGGATAAGTTCCATTAACTAACTTAGCTTTTGTATTTTCGGTTTGAAGATCTCTTCTTATTTCATTTGTATCTAATAGTTCGTAGTCACCGACCGAACTCCCAATAGTTCCTGATGCCTCATAATATAATCTTGAGATGTCACCCTTACTATTTAGCCAGATGGTAATTGTATTTGGAACTAAGCTCGATTCCTTATCAATAATAGGGAGGTCTTTCACCCTGGCTTGATATTTAAGTTGAATTAAATTTGCTCCACGGGCCTGATCTGTTAATTCAGGGTGGTCAGAAGTCGCTATCACATAAGAATTTTCGAAATATTCATACGTTGTATTTGGTAATTCGAGTTTTCTAATAAAATCTTCGGCACTTTGCTTGTAAAGATCTATATTGGCCGAAACAGCAAAATTTGTATTCTCTGATTCTGACTGAACAGCCAAATCGGTATAAGTTAATTCGCCTATTGATGGATAAACAACCAAGTTCTTTTGTCCTTCGCTGGCTAAAATTACCCTTCTGAGTTCAGCATCATTTGAAGTGGAAACTTTAGTTAACCCCAATTTATTCGGAAGTCCATCTGCAAAATCCTCGGGAAAATTATTAGCAGGATTAAATTCATACATTGGTAGACGATCATAGAATGGAGCTGTTAACGAAAAATCAGGTGACACATTAAATTTGGTATTCGGGGTCGTAACAGTTTGAGATGGGTCTGGCTTTAATTTATCCTCGATTTTAACATCGGCCAATGGATAAGGCGCAGAAGTTTGGTTCAAAATTTCATCGCGTGCAATTTGGTACAACAAATATCCCATGATTGCGATGATTATTATAAATGTAATTGTTAGTATTAATTTTCTAGTCATATTATCTCGACATATTACACGAAGCCGACCCCACACATGATTTTGGAACGTTCTCCGGAATATATGAGCCAGGTTCTGGCGTGTCACTGTATCTAATTAATCTTAATGGTTTCCCTGGTCCAAGACATTCAACACTTGTGTTTACAAATTCGTAGTGTAAGTGAGGTCCTGTTGAATTTCCCGATGTGCCCATTTCTCCAATTATCTGATTGGCTTCTATTTGTTGGCCAGTACTTACGGCTATTGAAGACATATGGCCATATATAGTAGCAAAGCCTAATGGAGATATAACTTTTACATAATGGCCATATCCATCTGGATCATCGCCTCTGAAAGCTGTTCCATTATGGGTAGCTTTTATAGCTTGTCCTATACCCGAGGCCATGTCCAAAGCTTCTGCATTTTTATGGCTGTCATATGTATATGCTGTTTGAGTCAATGTAAAAGGTTGTGTCGGCCATCCTGCGGGACAAACCGAACAGCCACCTGCTCCAAATTTTGTACTTACCGATGCCTCGCCCTTTTTACCAGGGTCTTCTTCAACTGTTACTTCTATATTGTTTAGATAAGTTCCATCCGTTGTTAAAATGTTTTCTAAGATAAATGGGGGAAGAGTTAATATTTGTCCCGGTTGAATTGTTCGTGACGGCAAATCTCCAAGATTTGGGAGGGCAACTTTTCCATAAGTAGCGTCTGATGTAACTTCAACAATACCTCCTCCGCTTGCGCATGATTTCGAATATAAAAGAGTATCGGTAAAGCCATCAATATTTAGAGGAATTGGATTTGGTGCATTTGTTGCCTCATCTATTGCCGTATCAGTAATGTTTCTAATTGTGATTGTGTATTCAATTCCGCTTCCGTTAGAAACCTGTCTGGCTGTTTTTGTAACCTGAAATTTTTTCGAGCTAATAACATCTGAATATGCGCCGCCTCCGGTTGACGGTTCCATCGGCGCCATCATTGCGATAATTCCTATTACAAAAATCATAGGGATGATAAAGCAAGAACATCCCCCAAGAACAATTCCTAATACAACACGGCTGACTGTACGAAGTTTCGCCATGAGCATTTCCCACGATGACTTGAATGCAAAAGAGAATTTTCCCTGCAGAATCTTTGATGTAAAATTCCAAACGACATCGCCAACAGCAGCTAGTATGTAGCTGATTCCCCCGGTTACAATACCGGCCGAATTTGAAAGTATAAAGCCTAGGCTTTTTAGAACTACAGGACTCAAAAACTTTGTTAATGTTTTTGCAACAACGCTGGTTGCTATAGTCGGATTCGCGCCAAGGCCAGAGAATTTTGTACCAATACCTGTAAGGAATTTTACAAAGCCCCATTTTTCAACAGCACCCATTAAAAGTGTCTCGTCGCCAAAGCCGGAATTACGTAAAAGATCTTTGAAAGGTTCGAAGATCTTAACGGCAGTTTTAATTAATGCATTATTGCCAGCGTATCCTCCCCAAAGAATTTCGCGGTATAAGAAGGTGTACATCGCATTTGCTGTACGGTTGTATTTATTTAATAAACCTGCAAAAGGTGCTGTAAATTGTTTTACTTTTCCTTCTTTTACAATTCTCGCTAAGAATTCAAAGCGATCAGCTAAACCTAGTGCAAATGAACCTGGATGATTGTTGGGATCAGATAAATATTCTAATAAGGCAAAACCTCCGGCATTCGGTGTATTCAAGTTTGTAATGTTTTGGCTAAGTTTTCCAACCTTCTCGGCTGTAGTTAGTCCTAATCCTTCTGCCAATATTTCGAAACTTGTTGTAGGTACGTTGCCTGCAACAATCGAATTGCCAGCATTTCTAAGTTCGTCCATGAAGTTTCTTGCACGGTCGAGGTCGGCCAAAAGGTAGTCTGGGTCAAAATCTGCAATATTTGCAAAACCACAATCTAATAATAATTGGCCACCCGCGCCTGTAGATTTTCCCCATGACTTATCTAAAACATCATATAAGCTGTAGTCCCCAAAAAGACCGTTAGATTTTTGTAGGCCGAAGCCGCTGGTAACTGCGGGTGCTCCATCTGGTACGATTTTTATTGCCGTTTGTGTCCATTGCGCATTGTTTGTTGGCCCTTGTCTCCAGCTTACGTATGTTTCGGCTTCGAATAATTTTTTCGGAGCGAGTCTTGAAATTAGTTTTAAATCTTTAAGTTCGCCGGCTTCAAATGCAAGTCCGGTTGCTGTACCAATAAAGCCATTAAGCTTTCTTGTATTTCCAATAATATTAATTTTATCGAGGTATTTTACATATTCGCTGACTGTTCCCCATCTAGGGTCTGTGAAGGGTAGGACGTTAAGCATTTTACTCGAAAGCAAAACGACTTCTATGAATTTTTTGCTTTCAATACTTTCTAATATTTCTTTTGTGGTAGATGCAAAGAACAAATTGTTAGCAATTTTCGATGACCTTGTAGCCGCCATTATTCTATCTCTTGCGATAGCTCCGGCAGAATTGATTCTTGTTGTTGCAGCCCCTACTTCGGCGTTTAATGTTGTAGGAATTCGAGTATCCGCAAAACTGACAAAAGGAGTGTCTCCTGGGATAGCGTATAAACTATTGAATTTAGCAAGTTCCGCTTCTCCTACGATTGTTTTTGCCGCATTGCTAATTCCGGCAAGAACTTCTGGCTGGTGCAATTTCGCCTGCAATTCAGCCTCAAGTGCTCGTTGAGTTTTTAATCTATCTAAATATCCCTTTTTTAAAAGTTGCTTTTCGCTTTCAAGAACAATACGAGGCCTGGGTGGTTGAGGTGTACCTGGTGGAGAACCTGCTGGTATAGCTGGTCTTGGTGCTGCTAAATTAGGAACGCTAAATAAATTGGCGTCGCTAAGTTGAGGAACATCTAGCTCGAATGCACTTGCGAATTCTGCACCTGCGGCATCTTTTAATTTTTCCTGATATAGACCTTGGTTTACAAACTCGCTTCTTAAAAATGCTTTTGAAAATTCCTTGTTTTCGCCGGTTAGGTTATCCCAGATAGCATTTTGTTTTGCCGTCGCAGTTGCTGCATCTCCTAAGCCTAGGGCTTTTCTTAATTTTGCATCGTTGTTAAGGATATCGTTAAATGCATCATTTGCGTTTGTGATTCCATGTAAAGCGGCTTGCTCCTGGAATGTTTGTGAAAATGCTCCTTTGGATTCATAAATGCCAGGTCTGCCTGTTGCAGGATTTATTCCGCGTCTTTCTTTAACCTTTAATACGTCGTCTAAATTTATTCCAAGTTCACTGGCAACAGCCCTGTTATAAGCAGTAATACTGCCTGTGTGATAAATGGAACGTGGGGTTGCACTTTCCATGTACCCTGACAACGCAGTTAGTTGTCCTGATAAATCTCTGTAGGCTTTATAACTTGCTTCACGGTTCGTACCCTGCTCCCAAACTTGCCTGTCTTCGTATCTGTCAGCTCCAATTGCTTGAACTAGTTTTATTTTTGATTGTGGACCTCCAATGCCGCCGACATCGACAAGGTCTTCCGTATCAACAACGCTAATTCCCAGGCCTTTAGCCACTCGAGTTCCTAAATTTTGTGGCTTAAGAACTTCTGACCCTTTAACTGTTGTTAAGTTACCTTTTGTTAATGCTTCAAGTACGTCGCTTCGTCGGTCGCCGGCAAGCTCATCAAGGTTCATGATATCGTTGCGAGTTTGTTGATTTAGCTTTTGTAATGTCTGTAGTGGCTCACTTATGAGTTTCGTTAAATCAACCTTTGTATTAACGCCTTTTACATCTAATAATGCTTCCTGGCCCCCGGCAACAAAGGTGCTAATGATTGCTTCATCGACTTCATCTGAAATAGTGGCTCTTACCTGAAGGGTAGTTAAGTTTTGTTTGAAATCTTTGTCGTAAAAGCCAATTACATCTTTTACAATTCGATCCTTTATAGATCTTGGAACATCAATCGGAGCTCTATAAAATTCTTTTACAAAACTTCTTAATGTTAAATCGTCATTTTTTGGTGGCGGCATGTGTTATATTAATTGATTAAAGTATACATGTATGATTTAATTATTACGATGAAATTTTACACAAAGGCGAAACATATAATTGTAACAGCTTTGATATTTTTTACCATTTTTTCATTTGTATTTCCTGTTATTGTTAGCGCGCAATCAGAAGACGATGTTTTTTACCCCGGGCTAGGCCGTATAGGTGAACAACTTTCAATGAGATATTGGGCGAAAACATTTGTTATGGGGACTGCAGTTGACGTTACTTTAGCAATTGCATGCGGAGGAGAAAACGATAAAGAAAATACATGGGGAACTCCAAATGGTGCAGAAAATTGTGTCCCTCCGATTGAACGTGTAAGCGCAAGTTTGCAGGGTGACCAACCCAGAATGATGGGAGGACTTGCTTCTGTAAGTGCCTTAGCGATGGACTATAGCGTTAACGAGCCAATGATTCCAACAGACATGGCGTTATTTTTAGATGATACATTCGATCAAACTCTATTTTCATCACCATCATATGCACAGAACTTACCAGAGAATTTATCTAAACCAGATGAATTTTTTCAATCAGCTACATACACACTTTGGAAAAGCGCCAGAAATATAGCACTAGGGCTATTAGGTGTGTTATTAGGAATTGCAGGACTTAGCATTTTATTCAGAAGTAAACTTAGCCCACAGGTTACAGTTACTGTTGCAAATGTTTTACCTTATTTGCCACTCTCAATTATTGGTATCGTTTTATCGTATCCAATAATTGCAGTTATATTTAATTTATTAGAGCCATTATTATCAATTGCTTGGGCATTAGGAGCTGGAATTGTTGTAGAGCTATCTGTTGGTGCGGTTGATACATCAAGAGGTGTTTATGCTTTAGTTGGGCAATCATTTAAAGCTCTTCTAAGCCCTATGACTTGGTTAGGTGTAAGTAATATTGCAACAATTTCTTTTATTTTAGTCTTGATCATGCTTGTCGCATTGGTCATGGTTTTAATCGCTACCGCCAGATATATCTTTGAATATGCTAAAACAATGGTTCTTTTTGTTTTTTACGTTATAGCTTTTCCATTGCTTTCAGCAATCGCAATCTTGCCAGGTAAACAGAATTTATTTTCTGTATTATTCAAGAAAGTTTTGGCCAATTTATTAGCCTTGCCGATAATGACCTTATTTACTCTAATTGGTCTTGGGTTTATCGCTTCTATACTTCCAGCTGTTCAAAGCGGAGCTTCAACCGGTTTACTTGGGTTAGAATACATTAGTGTTGGAGGAAATATATTTGCAGCCATTGTTAGATTCGCAATCGGTTGGGGAATAGTATGGAATTCATTTAAAGCTAGAAAAATGTTAGAAGACTTCTTTGGTGCAGGCGGATCATTGGCATCAACCTTCCAAGGTGGCGGATCATCAGGCCCTCCAGGAAAGAAATAACCTATCCTAACCTAAATAATCTTTTTATAAATATAAAGTTGAAGTAAATTAGAGTGTATCGTTGACGAAAGTGCTTAGTGCGTCTAACCAGAATTGAACATTTCCCAATCCAAAGAATGCTAAGAAAAGGTTTAGTAAAAATCCACCACCACCTATTACAACAAAGGCTAACAGCAGAGTATACGGCCACTGATGTGCCAGTTCTTCTAAAACACTAGAGTTTTCTCGGTTCATTGCAGTTTTGTATATCAAAAACATTGAGATAATTATTGCGACGGCAACCAATATGATTTGGAATGTGGTCCATGCTTTTGGAACAGCACAATTTATGTAGCTTCCAACGTCGAAGTAATATCCTGAATCTGCGGGTAAATTCCACCCGTCTGTACCTGTATATGAGGCGCCAGAATCATTAATATATGAAGTGTTATAACAATCCGCCATAATTTTCTCTTATAATTTTAACAGATTGCCATTTAATTACTAATAGATTAAGTGTTAAAATAATAACAACTCATAATATGTACTTAACAATGCGAAAATTACTTGCAATTTTTATATTAGCTATATCTCCGCTTTTTATTTTTTCTAACCGAGTATCAGCAAGAACAACACCAGACCCTGGCTACGGTATGGAGGCTCAATATATCGGTGAACCAGAAGTCACTCCCGAAAAAATTAAATTCAAGTTTATTGTAATGAATACTGGCAAGCTTAAATCTTGGGGCATAGATGTATATGTGGTCGGCTTTACAAGTAAGGGTTGTACTTATAGTCCTTCGCCCAATTTTAATATTGATGATCCTAATAATTCTTTTGGTTACAGTGGTCACCCTCCTACAGAATTTGAGGCAGAATGTACGATTACTACAGCTGTAGCTTCTGACCTTGATGGAGATATGTATCTCGATATATATAATGATGGAGAAGCCTGGGGGCCAAATAGTGATGTGATTATTGGCAGTAAGGCAATACAATATGATTTCGGATTTGGATCGGTAAGTTTCGACGGGTATCCAGAGGCACTAGGTGGAAATGTTTTTAAATTTAAATTAACAGCTGGTCCTCGCGCAGTTGGTATAAATACTAATTTAGTTGTATCAAGTCCTTCGATACCTGCTTCATGGAATGGCGGGGGTGTATATAACTGTCCTGAAGTTAATTTTCCAGCATTAGGTGGAGTGGAAACAAAAGAAATTCAATGCGATTTTAACCAATTATCTCCGGGGAATTATAATATAGCAGCTGTTCTTGGTAAGCCAAGCGTCAGTGATACTGGAGGTGACACATTTGATACAACCGCGATAACCATTGTTGCCCCAGGGCAGCCACCGGTTCAACCTGGGGGCCCAGGTGGACCACCCATTGTTCCGCAATATAGTTTATTTGACTTGAATTCGTTCTTTGGACTTTTGCAAAATATAATAATTGCAATCGCTGTTGTTTCAGGTATTTTTATTATTCCTTATGCATTTATATTAATGGCTAGTGGAAACCCTGAAAAAATTAAGCAAGGTACGGAATGGTTAAAGTCGATTTTATGGGGGTACTTGGTTGTCTTCTTAGCTGCAACCTTAATAAGATTTGTCGGAAGCGATATCTTAAGCCTCGGGATTTAACTGAATTTACCAAATTATTTTTCCAAAAAGGTCCTCGGCTATATTGTCTTCGACAGATTATTAGACTGCGAAATTTTTTGTCAAAATAATTTGGTAAATTCACACAGCTGGCTTGCCTAATCTTTCACTTCTATATTAAATAGGGCGCTTTTTATTTGAAGTGCTCCTGGGGCTCTAAGGTTAAATATAGCTTTAAAATCGTCTCCGCTAACTTTCATTTCTCCTTTATTAGTTTTAATTTTTACTTCTGAAGTTTCTCCACCTGAAGAATAAGTTACACTTACGTCGCTTACTTTGGTTATGCCTGACTTATCAGCGACATCATCGCGTGACCATGTATCGTCGATGTCTTCTCCCCAACAACTTTCTGCATCAACTTGAGATAAGTGCTTTTGGTTATCTTTATCTTCTTTATACAAAGCGACGGCGCCAACAATATCTGCAAATTCTTTTTCGGTTAACCATGGATGTTTGCGACCGCATGCTTCGCCGCCTCTAGTTTTGTACCAGCCTTTATAGAACCATGGGGAACCACCTTTGCTTTCATAAGCTTCGCTTGTCCAACAATCTCTAGAACCGCATTTTGTATCCCAGCCACCCTTGGTTTTGTGACCTAAACTAGTGTATTGATAGTTATATCCACCGGATGAAGCGGCATATAGTGCTGAAAATATTTGATCGGTATCATTTCCGATCATTACCATACCTTTTGTTTCTTCAACTGCTTGATGCCATCGTGCAGCGGAGGATGCGGTGGCCTTTGATGACGACCAAACCTGACAACTTTCCGTGGTGCAAATCCTGCCTCCGCCCCCGCCACTACCATTGCGCCATCCGACATATGCCATTGCGTATGTACGTGCAGCTATAGCTTGAGCTTTTAGAGCTTCCATTGGCCAATCGGCCGGCATTTCTGCGAGTCCTTTTAGATATTTCCCATCTAGTGACATTTCCCCTTTATCTGTATTAATAGTATCTGGAAGATCCGGCTTGGTAATATCGACATCACCATAATATGCTTTCAAAATATCTTTGTAGTTTTGGCCAGATTCAGCACGGCCTTTTGCCCCATATTGGCTTAAACCCTGTCTATGTGGAGCTCCAAAAGAGAACCCTGCAAAGGCCGGTGAAAATCCGGGATTATAATTAGCTTGTGATGCAGCGTCGCCCGTAGATGGAACATCTCCCACACTAGTAGTAAATGTTCCAGTTTTAGCTTCTAATAGTGATTTTTGTTTTGCAGATAATTCGTTAAGCTTGCGCTCTAGGCTGGCTTTTTCGTTTGAAACATTCCTAAGTTGTGCCTGTTGAGTCGCCGCCTGGGCTGATAGTTTTGAAACTAAAGTTTGAACCTCTTTTTTTTGCGTCTCTACCTGTGCTTTTATAGCTTCAACTTCCTTTTTATCACTTTCATATTGGGCAATATTTCCATTGAGAGAGCCTATAAATTGTTTTGAGCTGTCGATAAAGCTTAAATGATATGCGGCATCTTCTGCAGCCTTAGAAAGGCTTGAAGTTGAGAAGAGCATCTCTAATAAGCTTTGCTGGTTCGATATATATAAACTTCTAACTGTTTTATCGCGGATTTTTGTGCTTGAATCTAGCTCAATCTTTTTTAGATCAAGTTTCTTATTTAGGTTTGAGATATCATCTGTTAGCCCTTTGATTTGTGAATTTAAAGAATTAATCTGGCTTTGATTAACATTAATCTGGCCAGTTAAGTTCTTTATAGCTGCAGATATTGAATCGGCTTTCGCTTTTATATCGCTTAATTTGCCTTCTGTTTCTTTGATATCTTTCTCAAGCTCTTCTATTTCGGCATCTTCATCAGCATATGAATAGGTGGTAAACTGGCTAGATATAGCCAACACAGATATGAAAGTGTAAAGAGTGAGCAAAAAGATCTTAAGTAATGTCTTTGGGGCTCTATTTCGATTTGGCAGCATCTCCATTGAATTATTATAGCATTTAGTTTACAATACTATGATTTTATGGATACAATTGTAGTAAGTTAGTTAGTCAAAATTATTTTAATTAAAAAACACCAAGGAGGTGTAAGAATGAACAAGGTTAAATATTTAAGCTCTTTAATAGTAGCAGGAGCAACTTTAGCGGCAACTACAGTCGCAGCTAATGCACAACCATCAGGCGGAATCAGCGCTTCATCATTAAAGGTTACTAGCAGTATCGGAAACATCACAGACATATCTACTGGTGTAACTTTCATTTTGAACTTATTCGTATATTTAGGATGGATCGGAGTTATAGTTGGAGTTGGTTTAGCTGTATTTGGTTTGGTATACAAACTTATAAATACTGATAGCGAAGAAGCAATGAAAACTGTTCAAGGCTACTTGACCAAAGCTGTTTTGATTGTTGTTGCTGGTATTTTATTGATCGGTGCAGGATTTATCGTAAAGACTGTCGCTGGTTTATTCAATGTAACACCATTAACAGTATCATCGTTTAGTTCTCAATAAAGATAGCTAAAACCGTGTGCAAGAAGTTGGCGAGCTTTTTTAAAGATTGTCATTCTTGCACATTTTTAATATATGTCTTGTGACTCATTTTTAGATTGTATAAACGATCCAATCGTAGATAACAAATTACCCGCAGAGAATATTGTTGTAGATGTCAGCACTACTACTATTTACGTTGTAAACTTATCCTTATTTGCTTTTCAAGTAATATTATTTGTGGCGGTTGTTTATTTTATATTTAAAGGCATTCTTTCCATAATTCGCGCTGATTCTTCAGAAGCATTCGAAAAATTCCAAGGGGCTATTACTAATGCTGTTTTTGCTGCCGTTGGCTTAGTTCTGCTAGTTGGCTCAAGATTTATATTCGTGGCTGTTTTGAGAATGGTGGGGATTCCAGATGCGGAAAATCTCTTTATTAACTTACCTTTCTAGCCAAGCATTATTTGTATAAACAGTATAAAACTGATTATCATCTATTCGTGTCCCATACTTCATAAAAATTTCTTTTGCAATTTTATTGTTTATATCATTTAAACACTGAATTTCCACAAACGAAGATACTTTATTAAAAACGAAATATTTGAAGTTATAATTTTCATTCATTTTTAAGAAATCTTCTTCAGAATATTTATCTGTATACATATCAAAGTAAACAGCTCTATTAAAGTAATCATCGATGTAATAGCTTATGTTAGAAAAAGATGGAAACGAAGAGAAAAGTATTTTTTCGTTTGATTTATTTAATACATTCGATGTGTTTTCCGCTTGTAAATAGATTCCACCATAAACATCTTTAGTCAGTTCTTGTCTTGAGTGTTCTGGGGCAATATAAATCGAGAGAGCTTCGGTTAGAATAGTTGCATTCATATATACGACCACGCTAAAGGCTATAAAATATTTGAAAATATACCAATAATTATCTTTAGTAAGGTAAATGCTCGAAATTAAGAAAAATAAAACAAAGGCTAGTGCCGGATACCAAACAATAATCGGAGTCATGTATATAATCGGGATTGCAAATAAAATCGCAATTATAAAAATTATCATTTGTGAATTAAATTGAAGCTTTGGCTTTTTTGCTAAGAAATAAAATAATGCAATTAGCATCGTTGTTGAAATCCAAATTCCAGGGTCCCCAAGCGAAATTGATATAGCAGCATTTTTAGGGAATGCAATTATTAATAAAGCTTTCAAATATTTAAGTGAGTCAGTCGGAAGGCCATAATAAGATTCTTGTTCATATGTAACGATATTTTGTAGACACGAACTCAACTGCATTGGCATAAAAGTGTCTTTCGCCATTGGAAATAAACCAAATCCAATATTTTCAAAAAAAGGAATGTTTGATCTGTAAAACAAAAACCAAATAAGTGGAACTAATAAAGTTATTCCAAAATTAATTACTAACTGTTTTGCGGACTCTAGTAAATTGATTTTGTTTTTATAATTTATGAAAATTAAGACTAAAAGATATGATGGAATCAAAAAAACAGATGTTAATTTTATTAGTATACTGTATCCCAAAAAGATTGATCCTAAATATAAAAACTTAGGATTTATATTTTCCTTATATTTTAAAAGAAGGCTAATAAAAGTAAGCTGAACCAAGGCGAGAACTACATCTATTTTAAATTCTCCTATTAAAATTCTTAAGAAGGGTGGAAAGAATATTGCTGGAAGCAATGCCCAATATATAACTCTCTTTGGATTAAATAAATTTTTTGCTATTAAATATATCGGGATTACAATGTTCAACGATAAAATTTTAAATATAAAATTCGCCTGAGCCGATCCAGCTATTTTAAATGCTGGAGCCATTAAAACTTCTGCAATAAAAGGAACAACTTGGAATCCATCAGTTCTAGGTAATGCACCGTTGTTTGCAATATCTTGAATGATATTTAAATACATTCTTAGCGCATCAGGCCCGGGGGGAAGTTCCTGTTGTGCGAATATTAGTATTGCTGTCAAAAAAAGCAAAGTGATTATTGTAAGGGCAATTTCAATAGGTCTTAAGTCAATGGTTTTGTTCCAGGTTACAATCTTCTGTAGGCTTTTTAGTGTTAGTGACTTTTTGTAATCATAGATAAAAACCCAAAGTGCCGGCAAAAATATAAGCGAAATACTTATAAAGTTTAGTAGCGAATATCCAGCAATAAAAAATACAAAGAATCCGACTAGCATCATTCCACTTATAAGAGAATAAAGATATTTCTCGATTCGACTCAAATTAATATATAAATTCTTTAATATAGCTTTGGTTAATAATTTCCCATAAGTAAGAATCGTTATTAAGTAAGCTGCTAATAAAATAATCCCAATAGACGATATTTTTATAGATAGCAAAAATGATTTTGAGATACTAAAAAATAAATTTATATCTATCTTTTGATTTAGACCATTTGTAAAAAAGGCGAAATTGTATAGAAGTAAAAGAGATATGTAACTAATTAAGAATGAAATAGCTATTTTAATTGTGGTTATCTTGATAGGTCTTTTTATATTTTTAAATAGACCAAGAATTAATATAATTTCAACCAAAACTGCTGCAGCGGCAAGAATTAACAGTGGGTTTCTAGATAAGAAAAAAATGAAAGAAATGGCTAGCAGTAATACTATCAAAAGTCTCTGCCACTTTATATTCAGTATGTTTTTGAAGTCTATAATTTTCATTCTAGAGAGATATTTATTTGAAAGCTAAATATCATTATAATATAGATATGCTAAAAGCCATCGCAAGAATTATTGATTTTGTCACCTGGATTGTTTGTTTTTTGTTAGTCGCGCGTTTTGTAACTCATTTTTTTGGAACCAAATCCGATGCTCCCCTTATCGAGTGGCTTTATGGAACTACGACCGATTTAATATCACCTTTCGCTAATTTTTTTGGTGTAGTGACTATTGGGTCAGGTTATAAGATCGATTCACCCGCAATTGTTGCGGTAATTATCTATGGAATAGTCGGCTATGGCCTTGTTGCTTTATTAGACTCTATAGCAAATCATTTTGCCTTTAAGCCTAAAATTCATGAAATGGTTTCTCCGAATCCTACTGCGCCGAGTGTAATAGAGCAAAAGCCCATAAATGAACCAGTCGACCTAAAAACTGAAGTTCCCTCGATCTCCGGCGGAAAAACTATTTAGAGTTAAGAGTTAATTTTCAGTTTTAGTAAACGAAGATTTAGTAAGAGGATAATTTATTATTTTTGCATTTTTATTCCCGGGTAATGGGAATGGCTCTCCCTCAAAGTCTGATATTTTGTAATCCCCAAAAATAAAATCTTCTGGCTTCATAATTATTTTGCCTTTCCACGCCGGGACTTCGTTCCAACCCATTACACCTATTACTTTTATATTGTCTTTGCCCAGATAATATTGGTACGGGAATAACCATCCAGCATTTTCTATCAGAACAACTTGATTCTCTCTTAGTAACTGGGCCTTATCAGAGATATTTATTTTTAGATATGAATTCCAATAGCCGAAAGCATAAATATTTATAAGGCTTACAGATATTAGTATCATGCTCAATGTTATTTTATTGTGAATTATCCTATCTAAATAAACTGCCAATATAATAAAAATAGGTGCAAATGAAAACCAATAATACCTCCAATAGAATATATGACTCTGGAAAGATATTATTGTAAATATAATTAGCGATCCCAGAGCAGATAACCACAGTAAACTATAAAAAGTGTTTGGTGTATTTTTTATAGTTTCAATATCCTTTTTCCCATATTTAATTAGGCTATATATGAATACAATAGTTATTATTAAATATATTGGGCCTGTCGAATCAAAAAAATCTGAAAGGCGTCCTATATAGAGTTGAATTGGGAGAGCAAAGAGCGTAAATAAATTAGGATTAGTTGATACCCAGGTATTTATTGAGCCGTCAGAAATCTTTACTAAATAGAATGTTATTAGCCAAGGTATATAGAATATAAAAGAAATTACATTATAAATTGATAATCTTATCGATAAATCTTTATCTTTAAAAAATAAAACTCCAAAATATAAAAATAGACCTAACACAAAAAATAGTGAGGAGGTGTTCAAAAACAATAGAACAACATTCGTTAAAATAAACCAAGCCGATCTTTTATTTATTAAAATGAGCGATATCAAAACTAATGCTGCCTGCATTATATACATACGACCTTCTGTTGCAAAATAAAGCATTGCCGGAGAAGTAAAAATAAATACAAGAAAAGCATATCTAGTGTACTTTTCTATTTCCATGAATTTTAGTGCTTTATTAAATAATGGAATAAATAGTAAATATGTAATTAAGCTCGGAATACGTATCGCGAAGGGTGAACTTCCAAATATAATCATCCAGTAATGTATAAAATAATAATAAAGTGGAGGGTTAAAGTCAGAAAGTGTCAGAAAAGTTATATCTGAAATACTTTTTTGCGATAAAAATATGGTGAAGGTTTCGTCTAACCAAAGTCCGTCCCATAAAGAAGTGAATGTTCCAGCTAAATATTCGATCATATGTATAAATAATAAAGTGACTTGTATTAAAGTCCAAGCAATAAGTATTAAAAAAAGACCTTTTCAGGTCTCTTTCAAATTCTCGGAATATTATATGGTGGAGATGGAGGGAATCGAACCCTCGTGCTAATAGATTTTCCGTTCAAAGTATTACAAGCTTCGCAGTTTTAAAAATTTATATAAACCTAGTAAAACTGCAAAAGGTGTTTATATAAATGATTCCTTACTTTCGTAAAGCGTGTCTTGCGACTTCCAATGTAGGTTGAGCTTAATAGAAAGACATTGGCAAACTTTGATCTATTAAACTGCTGATGGATAATTCCGTTCGTTTAGATTAAGCGTAAGCTATTTCGTAAACGTCAGCTGTAACGTTGTTATTGACGTTTGATTTTTGATTCAGTTTTAAGACTTATATCAGGTCTGCTTGCTTCAGACGAAGTGTCTGCTAGGCGATGCCTTGACATCCCCAAACGTGAGAAATATCTCATTTCTAAGCTAGTTTGTCAAGAGCTATAGGCTTAAATCAGCGCAGTCTCGCGGTTTTCATAGTGCGCTCAATTTCACGCTTTTCTTGTTTCTCAATAAGATCTTGTCGCTTATCTGATTTCTTTTTTCCGCGGGCAAGACCAACAGAAATTTTTATTAATCCACCTTTGGTGTATAAAACTAACGGAATCAAAGTGTAACCTTGTTGGTTAACTTTTCCTTCTAGGGATTTTATTTCTGATTTATGCATTAATAATTTCCTAGTTCTTGAAGGATCATAGTTCAAAATTATTCCAGCCTTTGCATATAGGGGAATGTTGAGCCCGATTAATGAAACTGAGTCATGTGTAATTTTAATGTGAGCTCCGGTTAAAGTTCCCTGGCCTTCTTTTAAAGCCTTAACTTCAAACCCTAGCAATTTTATTCCGGCTTCGTAAGTTTCTAATATTTCGTAATCATAATGAGCTCGACGGTTTTTGATTAAACTTGGCATATTCGTTCCCTTTATTATTTATAACGTAATTTCGTGAAGAACTTTGTTCTTTTCGAAAAGTATCTTTCCTTTTTCATATTTAGGGAAGGTGAAGAATTTTGGATTCTGATTATCCTTTGTTAGATCTATTGTTTGAATATATTCGCCTGTTACTTTGTTAAAAACCTGGATCACTTTTGCTCGCTCGCTTATATCAAGTATATAAAGCTTTCCATTTGATGCTTCCATAGAAATTGGGTTTGAGACTCTAGAAAAATCTAATTTGAAATTCTGATTTCGTCTTTTGCTATCAAATTTAATAATTTCTGAATCGGTAACCACATAAACGCTTCCGTTATCAATTAACATTGATCGGGCGTTTGATAATGTTTGGTCAGCCGCGAGCCATTCTTTTGCCGTGGTTTTATCAGTCGTAGATGCGTCGATTGGATATGTGTAAATTTTATCTTTTGTTAAAAAGTACAAAGAACTTGAATATGGATACATATCTATAATACCTGAGACTCCCGGTAAGTAGTCATCAACTTTTTCAGGACTGGTTGGCTTTAAAACATAAAATTTATTGCTGTCTCCTAAATAACAGTAGTTAAGATCGCACTCTAAGAATTGTGGGAGGGCTGATTCTTCAAAGCTTCCGAATATGCTTTTAGATTCTTTTGTTTTTGGGTCGATACTATAAAGTTTTTTGTTTGATGCATCTAGGATTAAGATTTTATCCAATGTTGTACTAATTCCGGTTATAGTTGGAGTTTCGCCTATACTGTTCAGATCCATAAAAACTGGGTATAGATCAGTATCGCTTTTTAGTTCGGGGGATATTGAAGCTCCCATTACAGATGGGTTTGCAACCACTAGTGAAACTCGGGATTCGATATCGTTTGCGATATGTCCTTGTGGCTCGGTAAAAATTTTATAAGCAACTAGTGCGAATACCATCACCATCGCTAATCCTACAGCTGCACGTTTTTTCGCTTTTTTACTTGTCTTTGAAGCTTTCTTAGGACCCTTAGGCATATTAACTGCCCCAGAAGTAGCAGTTGGGGTGGATAATCCCGAGATTGATGATACTGGGGCTGTCTTTTTATTTTGATAGAACTTAAATCGGTCGGAAAGTTTTTCATTGTCAGAAAATCTAGATCTAAATTTTAGAAATGACGTTGATATAGCTTCTTTTAGTCTTGAGTCTGACTGTTTGCTGGAACCACTTGAGTTTTGCTTTTCGATTATAGCTACCTTTATTAAAAGTGCGGCTAATTCATCTTTTTCGGCATGCGACGCAATAGTTTGGGAGATATTTCCTAGTGAATTTATAACGTCATTAGCTGGAAAAGTTTGTGCGAATTTATCAGTCCCTATAATAACAACATCCTGATCGTCTAATATGCCTGAGTTTGTCCAAAGTTCATTTGTTGCAGGGCTTAAGGAGAGGTTTCTAACACCGGTTCCTCGGACAAGATAAACCGCTGGGGAACCCAAGTAGCTTGTATAGAGCACTCTGTTCCATATTAACGCTGTGGCAAAGTTAAGCTTAAAGTTTGCTTCTACTGATCCCAATGAGAGTGACTCGTCTTTTGACTTTATGGTTAAAACTAGCTTTAAGGCTCTATTTAAGGCTTTTTCTAAAGAATGAAGCGGGGTTTCCTCGGTTAGTCTATAAAAGTTTTCTTGCACACTGTCTAAGAATAAAGAAGCTGTGTCCTTAAGGTTAAAATCTCCATTAGCGCTGATTCTAAGCGTTATAAATAGTCTGCCCCGTTTGGCCAACATTTGTTCGCTAGGGACATCAAATTCATGCGTAATAACGATGTTTTTGGCCTCAGGGTTATAGTTTGCTCCTATGTTTTGGACTTTTAAAGAGATTTCCATTGCGTAAAGATTATACTATAGAACCTCTGGTCAATCTCTCTACCTCGGTATGGGTTAGAGGTAGAACAAGGCGAACAAAAGGGTCAGGATTACAATAAATAATTGCAGGTAGGCTAAGATAACTAGGGACTTGTTTCCTCCACTATGTATCGTTTTTCCCATCATATTTACCTGCTTTATGGACATTATTATTAACACTAGATAGAAAAATAGAAATGCCAGAAGAACTATTCTTGCAACTGGGTATATATCTAACCCAATGTCTCCAGCTTTTATGAATGTGTTAGTCGGTATGGCCATGTCTTATTTTATAATTTTGGACTAAATCTGTAAGTTTATCGTGAACCATTTCGGGCTTAGGAATAGCTCTGAATTCAAATTCAGTTTTTTCAGCGGCAGTTTGCATCATAATATCTCCGTAGTCAAACAGAATTTGCCAGAAATTATGGGTTTCGAACGTTACATCTTCAACTTTGTTAAGAGTTGCTTCGGATACGCGCTTTGACCAAAGGCCTCTAAAATCAATGTCGATTACTCGTCTGTCGGTGACTATATAAACGTTGTAGTACCAGATCAAAAAGGATTCAAAAGTAAAAAACATTACTATTAGATACCATATTATCAAAAATATAATCTGATACTTTGCTGGAATTACAGCAAAGGGGTCTGCGAAATAAGCTTGTATTAGTGACATTGCAACTATTGGGGCGATTGCAAATATTAAAGCTGCAATTATCCAGGGGAGGTTAGTTATTGGGTGTCTTCTCATTAAAAAATAAAGGGTCTCGCCCTCTTCTTGAGAATCAAAAGTAATATTTTCTGGTCGTTCTATAAGTGCGCCAAGGTAACTCATATTGCTAATTATAGCGTAAATCTCGGGCTAATGCGTAGGCTGTTACTTTGTTGGCATGGAAGTTTTTAAGTAATTTAGCGGATGTATTTAACGTTGCACCTGTTGTGCATACGTCATCAATTAGAAGTATATGTTTATTTCTTATTATTGGGATCGACTCTTTTTTTAGATAAATGCTTGGCTTTTGCCTAGCTGAAGCTGAAAGTCTCTTTTGTTGTTTTGAAAAAGGTGCTTTGTAGAGGGCCTTATATATTGGGATATTTAATACCACACTAATATATTCCGCTATAACGTCTACAGGCTCAGCTATCCTTGGTTTTAGGTGTTTTGGGCTAGGGGGTATTGGGATTATTAGATCTGGTTTTGAATGCATAGTTACGGGTCTTAATAAAACTTTGATTTGTTCCGGCCTGGAGCTTTTTTGCCTTAGGATTCTTTTGGCTATTCCTTGGTATGAGTAGGTGTATGTAAAATTTGATATGTGCGAATATCTGCGGCAGAATTTATGGGTTTCGCCACTCGAACAAAGGTTTTCGCAAACAATACATAGGGGAAAATCATTTTCACATTCAGTTAGATGTTGTGCGCACGAAGGGCATATTTCGTAGCCAAATCTTTTGCACCCTATACATACTTTCGGAAATAGAAGGTTGAGAAAAGATTTCCGTGGGTTATCCACACTGCGAAACTTGCTGCCAGTAAGGGCTTTTGCCGCATTTAGTCCGATAGTTTTTCCGTTAACATGCCCCATAGCTAATATATTAATCGTAGTAAATCACAAATCTTTTAAAGGAATTTATCAGCTTAATAACTTAAATTTATCAAATTAGTGATGAAATAAACTTAATATGTAGTATGATAGGAAGGTATTTATGAAAGACAGAAATAGCGCACAACAAAGCAATAAATCCAATAAAAGTAAAAAAGATTTTCAATTTAAATTTACGATTAATCCATTTGTTCTATTAACTATCGCAATAATGATATGGAGTCTTTTGACATGGGTAAATAGCCCGCTAATGACTGAGGTGCCAGAAGAAGTTCCGCTTAATACTATTATAGAAGGCATTAAAAAAGGCGATGTTGAGAAAGTTGTTATTGAAGCCAATACCTTAAGTATAGATATGAAAAATGGCGATAAGGTTAAGGCTATGAAAGAATCTAACGTAAGTTTTTATGAATTATTGGCCCTGCAAAATATCGATGCAAATACAGTTCCTGGTGGTATTTATGAAAAACAGGCTGTTCCATGGGTAGAGATTTTAGGAAATTTAGCTATACCATTATTAGGCTTGGGTGTTTTGATTTGGGTATTTATGAGGGCGACTAAGTCTAATGGCGGGTTATTTAGCATAGGCAAATCAAAAGCTCGTCTATTTGAAAAAAACAATCAGAATAAAATTGGTTTTGCTGATGTGGCAGGTGCAAATGAAGTTAAAGGTGAGCTTGTCGAAGTTGTTGATTTTCTAAAGAATCCGGATAAATATATAAAACTTGGGGCAAGAATTCCTCGTGGGGTTTTATTGATTGGTCCAGCTGGAGTAGGAAAAACTTTACTTGCTCGTGCAACCGCGGGCGAAGCCAATGTTCCTTTTTATTCTGTAGCGGGTAGTGAATTTATCGAGATGATTGTCGGAGTTGGTTCTTCCCGTGTGCGCGATTTATTTGCTATGGCGAAGGAGACCGCGCCATCTTTAATTTTTATTGATGAAATTGATGCGATTGGCCGACATCGTGGAAAATCTATGGCTATGAGTAACGACGAGCGCGAACAGACTTTAAATCAGATTCTTGTAGAAATGGACGGGTTCGATAGCCGTACTAGTGTTATTGTGATTGCCGCAACTAACAGACCTGATATGTTAGACCCTGCACTTGTCCGTCCTGGCCGTTTTGATAGACATATAAAGTTGGAACTTCCAGATATAAAAGAGCGTGAAGAAATTCTAAAGATACATATGAAAGGTAAGCCTTTTTCTGAGGATGTAAGTCTAGAAAGGCTTGCTCGTCAGACTGTCGGGTTTAGTGGCGCTGATATCGAAAACATGCTTAACGAAGCGGCAATTTTAGCTGCAAGAAAAAATGCCATAGTTATTACTCCTAAAGATTTAACAGAAGCTTCTACTAAAGTGAAAATGGGTCCTGGAAGAAAACTTTTACAGACCGATCAGGAAAGAAGCGTTATTGCTTATCACGAAGCTGGTCACGCATTGGTTGGTTCGTTAAACGAACACGCTGATCCGGTTAATAGAATTTCTATTGTTTCTAGAACTACAAGTCTTGGGCACACTGAATTTTTACCTAAGAGTGAAATGTCGAACCAAAGCAAAAATAAATTGCTCGCTTATATTGAAAGCTTAATGGGAGGGCGTGCAGCCGAGGAGCTAATATTTAATGAAGAAACAGTCGGTGCTGCGGGAGATATTGAGCGCGCAACTTATATTGCTCGCAAGATGGTTACTGATTTTGGTATGAGTCCTCTTGGCCCGGTAAATCTTGTTAGCGATAATTATGCGATGTATGAAGGCGCTCAGAATAAGGCCTTGGGCTATAGTGATAAAGTTGCAGAGCAAATTGATATGGAAGTTCAAAAAATTATTTCTGAACAGTTAGAAAAAGCTAAGAAAACCCTGAAAGACAACAGAAAAATGCTTGATCGAATTGCAAATGAATTATTAGAACGAGAGACCCTAGAGCAAGATGAATTTGAAGCAATAATGAAAGAAGAAGGCGCAGAAATAAAACCTCACACTTACCTATAATAATCCGATTTAGGATCTTGCCCGTATATCCACTAGTAGGTATCTTAGATAAATAACACAATATATTGAGCCGAAGAAAACACGTAGCCCATTAGAATAAACATGCAATGTCCATTCTGTAAGACAAAAGAAACGAAAGTAATTGATAAACGTGATAGTGAAGACGGGACAGTTTCTAGGCGAAGAAGAGAGTGTACTGAATGTAAAAACCGTTTTACAACTTACGAAAAAATTGAATCTCTTTCAATTAAAGTTGTTAAAAGCGATGGCACTTTACAAGATTATGATCGTTCTAAATTAATACGTGGAGTTGGTATTTGTGCCCAAAAAAGATTATCACCCGATGAAATTGAAAAGTTTGTAGACGATATTGAAATGGCTATTTTAAATAGAAAGTCGACCAAAATATCTTCTAGTGAAATTGGTCGTTTAGTACTTAACAAACTAAAGGAAATCGATAAAGTTGCATATTTAAGGTTCGCGAGTGTGTTTCTTGAATTCGAAGACGTCAATGAATTCAAGGATGAGCTTAAGAAGCTCGAGTAGTATTTTATTTTTTATTCAATCAAATGCCTAAGATGAAAAAGAAAGTTCTTTCTGTAAAAGAACAAACATACACAAGTTTATCTACTGTTGATGAAATTCAAATGGATAACAACGCAAAAGAAATTTTTATGCGTCGTTATGCATTAAAAAATGATGAAGGTAAACCTCGTGAAACGATCGAAGAAGCCTTTATGCGTGTCGCTAGTCACATTGCCGATGGAGAAAAATCCAAGAAATTAAAAGACGACTACACTTCTTACTTTTATAAATTAATGGCCGAAAAAAGATTCGTGCCGAATACTCCAACCTGGTCGGGTTCCAAAACTAAATTAGGCCAGCTTGCTGCATGTTTTGTTCTTCCAATTCTTGATGATATGGGTTCTGCACGTGGAGGAATTTTTGATACGCTAAAAAATGCTGCATTAATTCAACAAACTGGAGGAGGTAATGGGTTTTCATTTTCAAGATTACGTCCCAAAGGTGATCGTGTTAGCGCGAGTAATGGGGTTGCGAGCGGTCCTGTAAGCTTTTTAGAAGCTTATGACAAAGCATTTGGTCAGATTGCACAGGGTGGAACAAGACGTGGTGCAAATATGGCAGTCTTAAGAATAGATCACCCGGATGTTCGTGAATTTATTCGTTCTAAAGCTGAAGAAGGTAAAATTGCCAACTTTAATATTTCGGTTGGAGTCACAGATAAATTCATGAAAGCTTTGAAGGAAGACGGCGATTTTGAATTGATTAATCCAAGAAACGGAGCTGTTGTAGAAACCGTAAAGGCTAAAGAATTATTCGACGAAATTGTTGAATATGCTTATCGAAATGGTGAACCTGGTGTTTTATTTTTAGACGCCGCAAATAGGCAAAATCCTGTACCAAATCAGTATGAACTTGAAGCTACAAATCCTTGTGGCGAACAGTGGTTAGGACCATACGAAAACTGTTGTTTAGGTCACGTAAATATAAATGCTTCGGTTATTGATGGAAAAATGGACTGGAATCACCTTCGTGAAACTGTAGTATTAGGAACCCGCTTTTTAGATGATGTGGTTACTCAAAATGCATACGTGCCTGCTGTGCCTGAATTAAAAGAAGCTGCACACAAAAATCGACGTATCGGCTTGGGATATATGGGATTAGCAGATGCAATGTACAAGTTGGGAATTAGGTATGGAAGCAAAGAAAGTTTGGATTTTGCTTCTCAGGTAACTGAATTTGTCAGATACCATTCAATGTTAACGAGCGTAGAATTAGCACAAGAAAAAGGAGCTTTTCCTGGAATAAAAGGTAGCATTTACGATCCTGAAGATGTGAAATGGGCTATTCCAACTTCTTTAGTCGAATACAATTTAGATTTAGAAAGACCGAGACTAGATTGGAACAAAGTTTATACAGGTATCAAAAAATTTGGAATTCGAAATTCAACACAGACAACAATTGCTCCAACTGGAACAACTGCAACTGTTTATGGGTTAGAAGGTTATGGATGCGAGCCGGTGTTTGCTTTGGCTTATTACAGAAATGTCTATCAATCAGCTGGTGGAGATAAAAATCTTCAATTAACTTATGTTAGCCCTTCATTTGAGAAAGCTTTAAATGATAGTGATCTAGATGAAGCTACAAAGAAACAAATTATCGAAGAATCAATTAATCAGGGAACAATTCAACATTTAGATAATGTTCCAGAAAATATTAAAAATACATTTGTTGTGTCTGCTGATATTACTGCCGATGAACATGTTTGGATGCAAGCGGTTATTCAAAGATTTATTGATAATTCGATTTCTAAGACATGTAACTTCCCTGAAGGTGCAACCAAGGAAGACGTTAAAGAGGCTTATCAGAAAGCTTGGGATTTAGGATGCAAAGGTTTGACCGTTTATGTAACTGGTTCACGTCAGGAAGTTGTTTTAGAAACTAAAGCTACAAAAGATAAAAAAGCTGGAAGCGAAGCTGCCGCTGAGGTTGTCGAAGAATTTGAGGCAAAACGGCCAAGACCAAGTGTTGTTGTTGGGCGAACACATGAGATTTCAACTCCATTTGGAAAAGCTTTTATTACTGTTAACAGAAATGGTGCAACAGGCCGACAACCATTCGAAGTCTTTATAACCATTGGTAAATCAGGAACCGATGCTGCTGGGTATGCAGAAGCATTAGGCCGCTTAATCAGCGGATGGTTGAGAAGTTCGAAAGATCCAAATAAAGCTTTAGAAGAAGTAGCTCATCAACTACGTGGAATTGGGGGCTCGACAAGCATCGGATTTGGAATTGGAAGAGTTAGCAGTATTCCAGATGCAGTAGCTAAAGTTTTGATTAACGAATTGAACTTAAGTCATAAATTAGAAGGTAATTCAGAGAATATGTTATTAGAAACTGGAGAAGATTATCGTCAGGACAGTTTATTCGAAAAAATTTCTGTTGACGCTACATCTAGCGCTCCAGCAGAAGCTGCTGTCGGTTCTTCAGCTGTTTCAAAGTCTTTAGGTGCAGTATTTAAGAATGCATCGGTTTGTCCAGAGTGCAATAATTTGACTCTGATCGAAACTGAAGGATGCGTAAAGTGCAGTAATTGCGCTTACACTCGTTGCTAATATTACTTGTGAATATTAGTCCTGGGCAGGGACGGTTAACGAAGGCGGAGCATAGTCTCCGCCTTTTTTAATTTCGTGAGAAGTTTACAAGCTTCGAAACGAAATGAGATTCGCGTACATTAGTACGTGAAGATTCAATCTTTGTGAACGAATTTTAATTTCATTGTTCAAAATATTTAATCTCCTCCAGATAAGCTTTGAAAGTAGTGTAAATATTTCAACCTTAAGGAGGTGAGTATAGTGCGAAAAATATTTTTGAGTTTAGCTTTGATTTTATTGAGCTCGGCTTCTTTATTTGGAGTTGCATCGGCGGCATTCGAAGAGAAGGTCAGCGTGTTAGGTACTTCGTTTACCATTGGAGAAATGAGTGACGTGCCAGCTCCTGTTAATAGCAATACTGCCTTAAAAATCTTAAAGAGCAATTCATCAGGCTCAGATAGCAGTAACTTAGCTGATACAGTAAATGGGCCAGCATTTAATGATGTGAATCAGACTTGGACGCAAACATTTCCAATTAAATTGTTCAATAAAGGTAGTAAAACCTTAACAATTGCCAGTGGGGCTAATTACATTTCTGATCCGGATACATTGCGAGACGATTTATTTGTAGAAATCTTAGATTGGAATGATGCTAACAGTAACGGAACAGTAGAAGAAAGTGAACTCGGCGCATCTCATGGTCACGATACTATTTTAAGAATGAAAAACGATACGTTTAATATGGGAGATATTTCTGCGAACGAAGTTAAAGGATATGCTTTACGCTTCGATGGAAGCGGTTTAAGCGAAGCAAATGTTGGAAAGAATGCTGTGTATGATTTTGTATTTACGGCCGTTGAGAAAGCGTTATAGTGGTTATTTCCGGCATCCCTAAAGGATGCCGTTGAAAAAATGAAATACATTTTCAAATTTATTTTATCTATATTGGTGCTTTTTATTGGAGCACTACTTTATTTTTCGAGCGGCTCAAATAATTTAGACCAGAAATTTTATGTAGTTTCATCTGATTCAATGAGCCCAAAGCTTAGTAAGGGGGATTTGATAATCGAAAAACCTGCCAGTGATTTAGCCGTTGGTGATATTGTGAGCTTTAAGTCTCCAAATGACCAAAATACTTTTATAACACATCGTATTGTTCGGGAATCTTTTGAAGATGAACCGTTTTATACAACAAAGGGTGATAACAATTCCGCGGAAGATCCATGGAGAATCTCTTCAGACATGGTTGTAGGAGAAATTTCGTGGTCTTTGCCGCTAATTGGATATCCGATTTTATTTTTGAAAAGCTCCGTCGTTTATTTATATATTCTTGGCGGGTTTATTTTGCTGATGGGTTTTATTGAAATAAATTCTTTGAGCGCTGAAATCGCTTACGAGTGGGAAAGAAAAGAAAGTTACCGTTGGTATAGAAAAATCAAAAAATATATTTATAGAATTGATAATTTTATGGGGAAATTTAATGCTAATAAGATCGAAAACGCTCCGAATTAACGGAGCGTTTAAAAATTTAATCGATTAATAACTTTCCCGCTAGCAGGGAAAGGCAATTGTGTTTTAAACACAATCACGTAAAAACCTAAGTTTTACTTAACAGCATCTTTTAATGGTTTTGCTGTCTTGAATGCAACTGCATTTCTTCCTGGAATGGTGATTTTTGCACCAGTCTGTGGATTTCTTCCTTCTCTTGCAGCACGTTTTCTAACTTCGAAAGTTCCGAGTCCAGATAACTGAACTTTTTCACCTTTTACTAGTGTTGAGCTGATATTATCAACCATTGCATCTACGATTCTGCGAACCTGTGCTTTTGGCATATCTAATTCAGTTGAAAGGTTTACTACTAATTCTGCTTTTGTCATTTTAAAATTCACCTCCCTTTTTAATTTAATATCCTTGCGGATATACAAAACTTAAATATTGATACATGGGATTATTCACGCATCAATGTTAGATGTAACATAACGCTGAAAGTGTTGAACTGTCAATCTTTTTTGAATACTATATTCTTTTTAGTTGATGTTTCAACGTTTTACATTTGTCGACAAAAAAAGCCGCGATGTACGCGGCTTTTTCGAGGGGCTAATTTATTTTCTAAGTTGCAGTTGCGACTGATCTTAGTTCGCGAATCACAACAACTTTTACAGTTCCGGGGAATGTTTGTTCATTTTCAATTTTTTGTGCGATGTCATGTGAAAGTTTTACGGCTTCAACGTCATTGATATCTTCAGGCTTAACAATTACGCGAACTTCGCGTCCAGCAGAAATTGCGAATGCTTTATCAACACCTGGGAATGATTTTGCAGCATCTTCTAAAGTATTCATACGTTTTAAGAAGCTTTCATAATCTTCGTAACGTGCACCAGGACGTGAACCTGAAATAGAGTCGGCAATTTGTACTATAACTCCTTCTATAGAAGAAGGTTTATCGTTATGGTGGTCAGCAACCGCAGCCAAAACTGGTTTAGGAATATTAAATTTTCTTAAATATTCAACCCCAAGTTCAATATGGTTCCCTTCTTTATCAGTAATGACTTTTCCAATATCATGCAATAAACATGCAAGCTTTGTGATTGCAACATCTGCTCCAATTTCATTAGCAATTTTTACTCCAATTTGAGTTTCTTCTAATGTATGTTGGATCATGTTTTGACCGTAAGAAGTTCTATATTTGAAAATACCTAATTTTTTAACAAGTTCTTTTGGAAGATTAAATACTCCAACTTTTGCACAGAGTTCTTCTCCTGCCTGTGTAATTATTTTGTCTAGGTTTTCTTGTGTTTTCTGAATAACTTCTTCAATTCTGGCTGGATGAATTCTTCCATCTTTAATTAAAGTTTCCATCGATAGGCGGGCGACTTCACGTCGAATAGCGTCAAAGCTAGAAATTCTTAATTCGCCACCTTCTTCAAAATCGATATTAACACCTGTTAAGTCTTCGAATGTGCGAATGTTACGACCTTCTTTACCGATAATTCTTCCTTTAACTTCTTCATCTGGAAGTTTAACTGTTGAGATTGTGTATTCGGGAACGTAGTCTGTTGAACCATGCTGCATAGCTTCAACTAGAAGTTCTTTAGCCTTAGTATCAACTTCGAGCTGGATTTTTTCTTCAGATTCTTTGATCTTTCTTGCAACTTCGTTGTTTAAGGTTGCTTCGAGGTTGTCTAAAATCAGTTTTTTAGCCTCATCTTTTGTTAGAGATGAAATGCTTTCTAATTTATCAACTTGCTCTAGACGGAGTTTTTCAATTTCTTCATTTTTCTTTTGCCATTGGCCTTGAAGAGATTTGAGCTGGTTTTCTTTGTTCTCGGACTCTTTTATTTTGTTATTGAGTTCGTCTAGCTTATTTTCAAGCCTTTTTTGATCTTCAGCGGCTTTGTTTCTGATAGTTTGAGCTTCTTCGTCTGCTCGTTCTTTGATTTTTAGAGCTTCATCTTTTGCATCTAAAACAATCTGCTTAGCCTTATTTTCAGCTTCTTTAACTAATTGCTCTACTTGTGGGGGTGCTGTGACTATAGGAGTTTCTGCAGTCGCAGTTCTTTTAGGGTTAGCCTGGGTTTTGGTTATCAAGAAATACACCAAAGCGGCGCTACCAAAAGTGCTTATTAATACGATTATGAGCGTATCTATTGGCATTTTTATTTACAGAAGGTTGTCGGGTTTAGTCTAGGCTATAGAAAAGGTATCAATCTTAAGTTTTTAGCTATTTAATTGATTTGTTAATAATTTTGTCTTAATAACCATTTTTCTTTGATCCTTTTAATAAGTTGTTCTATGGCCGGTTTCCAGGCGGCTTCCAGGTCTAGTTCTAGGCTAAAATCGAGGCTTCTGGCCTTTATATCTAACTAATTAATATTCAAGAAACATTCGATACTAACCGATATTTTAGAAAGGGTTGAGTAGGCTGTCAACAACACTCTGGGTTACTTCCCAAGAATAACCCTTACCAGCAAGGTAACGAGCTAATTTAATTTTGAGTTCTTTTGGGTCAGAAATGCGGTTTTGTAGAAGCCTTAGCTTCTTTTCGGCAACAGCATGTGCCCTTGATTCTTCAGACTCTGAGCTTAGATTTCCTAATATATCGGAAATTAAAGGTTGTGGAATTCCCTTTGACTGTAGTTCTGCTCGAATTGCATTTTTGCTTTTGGCATTTTTTGTGGAGGTTCTTTGGGTTACCAGCCAATTTGCGAATTCTTCATCGTTTATATAATTAAGGTTTTTTAAGGTGGAGATAATCTCATCAAGTAATTTAGATGTATCGAGGTTCTTATATTCGGCGGTTTCTTTGACTTGTGCGTAAAGCTTCTTTTTTAGATATTGGTGAATTTCGCGTTCGCTATGCGGACGACTACCTAAAAATCTTAAAACTGCGCTATTTAATTTACCTTTAAGGCTTTTGTATAAGAGATCTGTTAACTTGGGTTGGTCGAGAATATCCGCAACAGCAAGCCGGGACTCGAGCAAGTCGTTCCCGGATATGCTGCAGAGAAATTTATTATCAACAAAAATCTGATATAGATCTTTGTTATTAGTCGAGAGTGATATCTTCGTTACTTGCACTTGATTTGCCAGAGGCACTCTTAAATGACTTGTCTTTTAGGTTGGCGTAAATCTGAGTTTCAATCTCTTTCGAAACTTTAGGGTTTTCTTCCAAATATTTTTTGGTGTTTTCGCGGCCTTGTCCGATGTTTTCACCTTTATATTTAAACCATGCGCCCGATGCTTCGATTAGTCCTTGGTCGATTGCTGCATCTAGTATGCTTCCTGAGATACTTATTCCTTTTCCGAAGATAAGGTCGAATTCAGCAACTTTAAATGGTGGTGCAACCTTGTTTTTTACGATTTTAACTTTGGTTCTGCTACCGATTGTTTCACCTTTATCGGTAATCGCTAAAGTTTTACGAATATCCATGCGGACTGATGCATAGAATTTTAGCGAGCGTCCACCAGTTGTTGTTTCTGGGTTTCCGAACATGACACCAATTTTTTCACGAAGTTGATTAATAAAGATGACAGTTACATTTGTTCTGCTTGTGACCCCCGTGATTTTTCTAAGGGCTTGGCTCATAAGTCTTGCTTGTAGTCCCATATGTGAGTCGCCCATTTCGCCTTCGATTTCGGCGCGCGGGGTTAAAGCAGCGACAGAGTCGATAACTACAACATCTAAGGCTCCGCTACGGATAAGTGTTTCTGTAATTTCTAAAGCTTGTTCTCCATTATCAGGTTGAGAAATATACATTTCTTCGACATTAACACCTAAGTCTTTTGCATATCCAGGGTCGAATGCATGTTCTGCGTCAATAAATGCAGCTTTACCTCCCATTTTTTGCGCTTGAGAAACAATGCTAAGCGCCAATGTTGTTTTACCGCTTGATTCAGGACCGTATATTTCTATGATACGTCCACGTGGAACTCCGCCAACTCCTAACGCAATATCTAAAGTGAGTGATCCAGTTGGAATAACCTTGATATCTTCGGCGGGATTATCTCCCATCTTCATAATCGAACCTTTTCCATATGTTTTTTCTATCTGACTTATTGCAGATTTAAGTGCGTCTAACTTGTTGTCTTGTTTTACTGGTGTTTCAGTTTTTGTTTTAGGCATAGTTTTTTAAATATAACTCATAAACATTAAATAAACATAAACTTTTTATTTTCAAATTGGAACCGAAAATTAAACGGAACATTGTTCGGGTTAGTTTCGGTATAATTATTAAAAATTATCACAATAAAAAAGTTTGCACAACCCAAACTTTTAAACAGTTGCATTTTGTTTTTACGGCTATATAGTAATTAGTATGATTACAATAATAGATTACTACGCAGACTGGTGCGGACCATGTCAAATAATTAGTCCAACTCTTGAAAAACTTGAACAAGAGTATGCTGGAAAATTAAAGGTAGAAAAGGTTGATGTAGATGCTCAGCCAGATCTTGCGCAACAACAAGGAGTTATGAGTATTCCAACTTTAGCTCTTATAAAAGATGGAAAAGAAGTAGACCGTAAAATCGGATTAGTTACCGAGCCGGTTTTAAAGAGCTGGATCGACGCAAATCTTTAATTAATATGAATATCGCAATAAATGGATTTGGCCGAATTGGTCGTGCAACTTTTAAACTTTTGCTCGACAAAAAAGCAGCAGGAGAAGACATTAATATTGTTGCAATTAATGATTTAGGTTCCATCGAATCATTAGCTTACTTATTAAAATACGACACAGTATATGGTCGATACGAAAAAATGGTTGAACATAAAGAAGGTTTATTAATTGTTGATGGGGTTGAATACAAAATGCTTGCGATTAAAGAGCCACTTCAACTTCCATGGAAAGATCTAAATGTAGATATCGTTATTGAGTGCACCGGAATATTTACCGAATCAGAAAAGGCACAACAACACATTACCGCCGGAGCAAAGAAATTGGTTCTATCGGCTCCTGCAAAAGATGATGGATTCGTTACAAGAGTATTTGGATCAGATGTTATGGATCAAGGAGCAACTCTAGTTTCAAATGCTTCATGTACAACAAACAACATAACTCCTGTTATTAGAATTTTGAACGATGCATTTGGAGTAGAAAAAGCTGTTTTAACAACTGTTCATGCATATACTGCTTCTCAGTCAATTGTTGACGGGCCAAGCAAAAAAGATTTACGCGAAGGACGAGCTGCTGCAATGAGTATTATTCCGTCATCAACCGGAGCTGCAAAAGCTACGGGTAAGGCAATGCCTACAATGAATGGTATTTTTGATGGAATTTCTTTGAGAGTGCCTGTAGTTTGCGGATCAATTTCTGACATTACAGCTGTTCTTAAAAAAGACGTAACAGCAGAAGAAGTTAATGCTGCATTAAAAGCTGCCTCAGAACGCGAAGACATGAAGCATATTGTTATGTATACAGAAGAGCCTTTAGTTTCACGAGATATTATAAAGACATCATATTCAGCAATAGTAGACGGAGAAATGACCCGCGTAGTAGGTGGAAATTTAGTAAAAGTTTTGGCCTGGTACGATAACGAATGGGGATATTCAAATAGACTTGTCGAAATGGCTATATATATGTGTAAGAGCTAATTATGGCTAAACGCTATTTAGTAACACCACGAGAGCAAAGATGCATCGGATGTAGACTCTGCGTTTTAGCAGCAGCTAGATACGAAGTAAAAAAACTCGGTATTAAAGATTCTCCTATCGCAATAAAAGGTAAACCTGGTCAATATAAAATTCAAATTGATTATGGAGCCGACATTAAAAATCCGGATAAGATAGTTAATATTTGTCCTCGAAATTGTTTCGACACTATTGTAGAAAAGTGAAGTTTCGTGGACTCAACTTCTTTTTTGCTCGGATTTTGTTAAAAATTCTCGCAAAAAACAGCACACAATGAATTTAGATTACAAGAAAGTTCTATATATAGATTTAAACACCCTAACGTACGACTTTAAAATCCACGAAGATTTATGGAAGTACATTGGTGGTGTAGGCGTCGGTTACCGTTTATTTGCCGATAATCTTGACCAAAGTCCAGTTATTTTAACGTCGGGGCCATTGTCTGGATACTTTCCGTATCTTTCGAAAGCCTGCTTGCTATATTTATCCAACGGCACGGTTCATGAGAAATTTGGTGGAGGCACAATCGCCGGTTTACTAAATATGGTAGGTATAGATGCAATTGTTTTTACTGGAGTTACCGACAAATTTGTACATGTATCACTTTTTAACCAAGAAGTTACAATTACAACCGAAAAAGAAGAAGATTTCGAACGCAGATATTCAGATTTTGTTTTGACCAAAGATAGAGCTACATCGCAACGATATTTTTCGTTCGGAAATGGCATTAGTTTAGGGGATTCATTTACCGGTGGTTTAAGCGTGAATGTTGATTCTACTGAATCATTAAACTTTAGCGATTTTAATCACTACGAAGATATTTACAACGATTTACTAGATGAATACAGAAAACTTTCGGTTGAGCCTAGGAGCAATCCTTCATGTTTAGGTTGCCCGATGGGTTGCGATAGATCTTCTGAAGGTGAAGATGATGAGAATGTTGCCGTTTTGCCAAGATGCTTGATTTCATGCGCTTATGCAGAGGAAGTTTACAAGAGTATTCCTACTGCATATGCTTGTTTAAATAGTGTAGGATATAAATACCACCACTCCCATTTGGAAAATCTGCCCAGATTAGTAGGTGAATTAAAGGTAGAAATTAATAACAAATTAAGAAATGATAGTAATCGCTAACTGGAAACAAAATAAGACCTTTGCTGATTTAAAAGAGTGGATTGAAACCTTTGATGCAAATGTTGATAAAAGCGTTTTAAATTCTGTTGAAATTGTTGTCGCTCCATCTCACCCGTTAATATTGCCGTTTAAAATGATTACCCAAGGTTATCCATATATTAAAATTGCTTCTCAAGATGTTTCAGCTTTTGAGAAAGGGGCTCATACCGGAGAAGTAGGCGCATTTCAATTAACAAACATTGCACAATATTCAATAATTGGGCATTCAGAGAGACGTACTAATGGGGAAACCGCTGATATAATCAATTTAAAAATTGATAATGCACAAAAAGCCCAGATACAGCCAGTTGTGTGTTTTTCAAAGCCAGAAGAATTTCAAGCAGTAGAAATGAGATATGGAAAAGAGGGATTTTTATTTGCATATGAACCTGAAAATGCTATTAGCACTGCGGCAAATTCAACTGGGCCAATTAGTGCTGAAGAAGTAAAAGAAATGGTTGGAAAAATCGGTTTAGACAGTGTAATATATGGCGGTAGTGTTGATGAGAACAGCGTAGACAATTATCTAAAGCAGCCATTTATCAATGGGTTTTTAGTCGGAGGTGCCTCGTTAGATCCCGTACGTTTCGCTAAAATAGTTTCAAAATCAGCTTAAATTTATATAGACAAAATTTATGTCCGCCATTAAATATATCCTTTTATTCATATTAACAGTCGGCGTTTTGGCCTTCTTTTTATTAAAAGGGAATATGCCAGAATCTATTGCAAAAATGTTTGAGCCAGTTTCGGTGGTCTCAAAAGTTATTTCAAATGGCAAACTAGACAGCACAGACGGTCGTACAAATATTTTATTAATAGGAGTCGATAGTCGTTCAGGTGCCAGCCATGCGCAAGGAAGTTCTTTAACCGACACTTTAATGGTTGTTTCGATCGATGAAGAAGGCAAACGACCAGTAATGGTCTCGATTCCACGAGATTTATGGATAGAAGAAATGAACGCGAAAGTAAATGCCGTCTATACGTTCAGACGCCAGTATTACAAATCTCAAGGGCTTTCAGAAGAAGAAGCTACACAAAAAGCGATTCAGGACTTAGAAAAAGCAGTAACAAGCATCGTTGGAATTCCAATTCATTATTACGCAGTTGTCGGATTCGATGCATTTAAAGATGCAATTGCAGCCGTTGATGGAATCGACATTACAGTAGACGAAACCTTTGATGATTATCAATATCCAGTTGAAGGCAAAGAAGACGATCCTATAGAAGCAAATCGATATCAGCACGTTCATTTTGATGCAGGTCAGCAAACTATGGATGGAGAAACCGCATTAAAATATGCACGTTCACGCCATTCAACTAACCCAAATGAAGCTGGAGATTTTAATCGTGCCAGACGCCAACAGAAAGTTATTATGGCTCTTAAGGATAAAATCTTAAGTGCAGAAACACTTTTTAACCCGGCAAAATTAAAAGATCTTTATGATAGCTATATTGAAAATGTTAATACAAACATTGAATTAGCTGAGGTTACCGTTTTCTACGATAAATATAAGGACGTTAAATTAGGTGAAATCTCACGTGTGGTTATTTCGAATGAACCGGCAAACGATACACCAGGTTCTGGAACGCTTAAATCACTATCTAAAGATGAATGGATAGCTAGATATGGAGAAGATAGGCTATACCAATACATTTTGGCTCCGATAAACGGTACTTTTGACCAGATTAAAGCCATTGTAAGACAGGAATTATTTAAAGACGATACAAGCTCTACACAGTAATGCTTTATTTAATAATTGGAGATAACAAGCCCGAAATCTCTAAATTTACTTCTCGCCTAAAAAAAGAAGCCACTGAAAAAGGTCACGCAATACATCAATTTACAAAAGAAGCTAAATTCACTCCAATTGAAGTAAAAGATTTAATAAATTCTTCTGGAATGTTTTCATCGGGTAATACCGTTTTTATTTATGCAAATAAAGCTGAGAACATTGACTTTACAGAAGATTTTTTAAAAGAAATTAAGGCTGACAAAGAAAATAACCTTATTATTGTTGACGATGGTATTAATAAATTAACTGCGATTTATAAAAGCCTTAAAAAAGCTGCGCAATTAAAAGAATTTTCGCTTCCAAGAGACTATTCTAACTTTAATATCTCAGATGCGATATTTGTTGAAGGCAATAAGCAGAAGGCCATTACACTAATTCATCAGGTTGAAAATATTGAGGCTGAGGCGCCACTTGTTACGGCTACTTTATATATGGGACTTAGAAATTTTGTGTCTGTAAAGAAAAGTAACAAAACTTCGAATTCTATCCATTCATTTATAAAGCAAAAAAATGCATCTTCTAAGTACAATCCTAAAGATATTAAGAAAGTTTATATGGATTTATTAGAACTTGATATGAAGACGAAATCTAGCAGTGCAAATAAACGTGACTTGATAGACGACTTTGTGTTACACTCAATTTAAGCAACGGAACATATAAGTTAACAAAGCCTGAAAAAGGTTCATTTGTTGATTTGTATGTTCCTTTTTTTGTTTTGTTAGGACAGGGCGAAGCCGGCAAGCTTAAACCCAAGTGTTTAAACCACATAAATACGAGAAATCAATTAAATACGTTCACATAGAAGAGGAAGCTCCAATAATTGTTGAAAAAGAAAAATTCAATGTTATTGGATATATTCAAGGATTAGCACTTAAAACAATTGTTTCCTCTGTTTTAATTCTTGTTGGGCTTTACATAATGTGCACAAAAGTTTTTATTCCTGTTGTTGATACATATGCAAACTCCGGAGATATCGCCCCAATAATAAGTCCAGTTGCGGATGACGTTAATTCATCCCTTTCGCTAAAGGATGACGAGCCATTTGAATTTAAAGAACTTAATACAAGCTTTAAAGAAGTTACACATGAAGATTTAGCTAATCCAGAAGACCTTTTAGCTGAAAAGGGTGCATCTGAAGAAACTAAAGAAGAAGGCCCCGAACCTGAATATTTTTACTTAACAATTCCATCATTAGAAATTGAAGACGCAAAGGTTGCTATAAATTCAACTGACCTGGATCCTAAAAAGGCTATTGGTCACTACAAGGGAACATGTTTACCAGATGAAGCTTGTAATTCGTTTATATTCGGCCATTCAACATATAAAACTTCAAAAAACAGATATAAAAGTGGCGACTATACCGAAATTTTTGCTCATTTAGATGAGCTTAAATACGGAGATGAATTCACAATTAAATACAAAAACGAGGAATATAAATATATGGTCGAACTATCAAAAGTTGATAGGCCCGAGAACGTTGATCCATTAGAACAGCCCTTACCAAGAAGTTTAGGCAAACACGAAAGTACCGTGCAATTATTTACCTGCACCCCATCAGGTACTACAAAATACCGCCTTTCGGTTATCGGAAGGTTAGTAAGCACTTCTCCTATTACTGAATAAATTTTACTAATTGGAAAATAAAAAATCCTGAGCGATTACGTTTGGTGTTGAATATATCAACGTAATCGCTCAACTTTGTGGCAGAAAAATTACCTAGCCGCAATGGCAATGCGGACATCGCCCGCTGCGTGGGCGGTCCTTGCCGCAACTCTGGCACTGACGCATGGTCTCGAGAATTCGGGCCCAGAAAATTTCGAACATGATGATTTCCTTTCTTGGTCGCGATCCTTAGAATTAACCACCCTAAAGCTTCAAAAACAGCTATAAAAGCCTGTCTTTTATGAAGTTGCGAATATTATAAAATCTTCTGCAGGAAATGCAATACTAAGAGCGAGGCTTAATCTTCGGGGTTAGTTGCGAAATTTATGAAACCTGGCCAGTCTGCCGCGGTAACTTCGCCATCGCCGGTAAAATCGTAGCGAATATCGTTATATATCATTGCCTCTTTAAATTCTTCTTGCATTAATTTATCTACGTCGCCAAGAGGATCAACTGGTTCCGAAATGTTTTCATCCGAAACTCCCAATACTTTATTTATTTGTGGCTCTGAGGTATTTACTTCACCAAAGCCTTCAAATTCATCTTCTTTAGGCGATATAGGAGCTTGTTCTGTAGCTGGTTCAGGAATTTCTGCTGTTTTTTCCTTAGTTCTAAAAGAATGATTCATATCAGCTGGATATATTTTTCCGTTACTTACTATTCTAAAGAAATAGGTTGTGCTTGGTTCTAAACCTAGTAGAAGGGCTTTATGAGACGTCTGAGAGTTGTTTAAGACACTTTTCTGGCAGTCTGGTGTCTCTGATTCGATATTCGATAAGCATTCAGCTTTCATATTTATTGAATAGATCAAATTTGTTGTAGCAGGGTCAACGGTAGTCCAAGTAATGTTGGCGGTCGTATCGGAAATATTGTCTACGGTCATATTAACCGGCTCTGTTTTAGTGGTATCAGCTTCTGAGGATGTGTTTGTCGGAATTGATATGTAATTAAAACCAGCAATACCTGTTCCCAGGATTGCCATTAATATCAAAAAGGTAATGAAGCCCCTAATGCCTTCGTGTGAATTCATTTAACGTATTCTATTACGCTCTTTTTAGAGGATTAGTGTAACTGACTACACCTAAAGCTACTAAACCTAGCGAGATAGCGAGGTAAAGGCCTATTTGGTTTCCACCAGTTTTTATATTAGCACCAGTAGTAGACTCTGTAGTCGTTGTAGTGGTGGTAGTTGTTGTTGAACCAGATGGAGCTCCAACTGCTGCTGGAATATCTAATGTGAAAACTCCATTAACAGTTTCTGTTAACAATTGTTCCCCGCCTGCGCCATTTATTTCGCTATCTGGAGTAATTGTTAATTGAACTTGGCCTGATGTATCAGTTGTGCTGAATGAAATTGAAGCAACTTTTACTTCTCCTGATTTGTAATTGCCTGCATTATTTAATGCATTAATAGAAATTGTATGAGTTGCTGTGTCTGCTGATTTGTCTAAGTAGCTATCGAAAGCACCTTCTGTAACAGATACAACGCTAACATTTTCTGGGTAAGTGATTTTTAATTGAGCACTGGCAATTTCTGGCTCTGAGGTTGTCGATTTAACATAAATACTAATTTTGAAATTCGAATTATTAATAAAGCCAGATGCTGGTGAAACCGATGCTGTAGCTGCTTCTGATTGTGTTGGGAACAAAATAGAAGAGACTGAAACGCCTAAAACTATAGCTGAGGCTATACTTAAGGTTCTGAAGTTTTTGGGCAGAATATTCATAAAATTAGTGTAACACAAAATTAACTAACACAAATAGCACGAAAAGCTTTGTGTACGAAAAGTCTACACAATGTTTTTTGTCTACGCAAGACATTTATTTCGACTTCTTCTCGAAATTTGACGCCTTCGGCTAATATTCCTATTGGAATAGGCAGCCTGGCGAATTTCTCAAAAAACTCGTAATAAATAGAGCATTTAAAATGAATTTAAGATTTGGGAGATTTAGCCTTAAGCAGCTTTAATAGCTTTCTGAGATTTAATGCGGTTAGCTTTATTTTTCTTGATAACGCCGTTTTTCTGGGCTTTATCAACGACTTGCTGTAATTCCTTGTAAGCAGCTTCGCCTTCCTTAGCATTTTCTGGTTTAGCTACTATCTCATCAAGAGCTTTAATCGCGTTCTTGATTTTAGTCTTCCACCACTTATTATAAGTAGTTTTACTCTTTATTTTTCGAACCATTTTTTTTGCTTGGGTGGTATTCGCCATAACAAGCCATATTTTAGCAAGTCGTTGTAGGTATAGCAATACTCATGATATTATCAATAAGCTTATGGTCATGCGCTTTATTCGCAACGGAACCCGTGTTTTTACTTCTGAACAGCATACAATCCTCTCAGCAGCCACTATTATAGGACTTATTTACTGCCTATCTGCTTTTTTGGGTTTTATAAAAAACCGCTTATTGTCAGGCTATTTTGGGGACTCAGCTGAACTCGGAGTATATTTTGCGGCGGACGTTATTCCTAACCTAATATTTTCATTACTATTTTCTGGAGCCTTATCATCGGCTCTTATTCCAGTTTTCACAAGATACTATAAAAAGGATAAAGAGCTTGCTTGGGACGTAACCAGCAACATGCTAAACGTCTCGCTTTTCATGTTTTTAATTTTTACTGTGATAGTTCTTTTCTCGGCAGACTTTATCGCTCGTGAAATTATTGCCCGAAATAGCGACCTGACAGTATCTGATCTTACATTTATGGCTAATTTAATGAGAATTATGATGGTTGCGCAAATTATCCTCATTTTTAGTAATTTCTTTACAAGTATTTTGCAGTCATTTAATAAGTTTGTGATTCCGGCTCTGGCACCGGTTGTTTATAACATAGGTATTATCATCTTTATAGTTTGTTTTGTTAAGGAACTTGGTATTTATGCTCCGGCCTATGGAATGATTTTTGGGGCGTTTTTGCATGTTTGTGTACAGCTTCCACTTGTAAAAGGAGCAGGCTTCAAATACAAATTCTTATTTGATTTTAAAGAAAAGGGGTTTAGAGAGGTTTATAAGCTAATGGTTCCTAGAACTATTGGGCAGGCTGCACAGAAGTTTTTGAATCCACTTTATACAAATTTAGCTCTATATATTTCAGGCTCTGCGAATGTTATTTTGACTTTTGCTACCGATATTCAGGGTTTGCCTGTAAAAATATTCGGATTATCTATCGGTCAGGCGGCGCTTCCAATATTGGCCAATTCTATTAGAGAAGACGACAATTTAGACGAATTTAAAGTTTTGCTGTTAAAGACGCTTCAGCAAATCGTATTTTTTGTATTACCGATGAGTATTTTATTCTTTATTCTTAGGGTTCCGCTTGTGCGTTTAGCAGTTGGAACCAGCAATTATTCATGGGAAGCAACCGTTATGACCTCTTATGCACTAGGTTTTTTTAGCATTTCTGTTGTTGCCCAGTCTTTGGTAATGATTTTGGCACGTGCATTTTATGCCTTAAGAGATACCAAAACTCCACTTTTTGTAAGTATTATTGCGATTTTAGTTAACGCTATTCTGGCCGTTTGGTTTATAAAGCATTTAGATTTGGGAGTTTGGAGCTTGGCATTAGCCTATACGATCGGGAGTTACGTTAATTTTATTATGCTTTTTACATTTTTAAGTCGCAAAATAGGAGGGATTGATTTTTCTGATTTTCTGCATCATATAAATAAGATTGGAATCGCATCGTTTATAACCGGCGTTGCACTATACATTCCTTTTAGAGCCATGGATGAATTAGTCTTTGATACAACCCGAGTTCCCGGGCTGATTGTTTTAACAGCAACTGTTTCTATTATCGGATTTTTTACATACATATTTTTTGCTTGGGTTTTGAAAATCCGTGATCTTGATTTAATAATCGGGGCTTTTAAATCTATAAGAAGCAAATTAGTAAGAGATACGACTGTCTAGGTCTTTTATAGTTGCATCGTTTTCTGGCGCAGTTAATTCATTCAAAAGTTCTTGTTTTACTGTGATTTTCTTTGTCGTTGCCGTTAATGTGGAATAGGTTTCATAGCCAATCCAAATGGTAATGGTAGCGACCGTTAATATAATTATTAGTCTCGTACTAATTTTGAACATCCGTTTCATTTAAGAAATAAATTCTTCCGGTTACTATTGCTCCTATTGATGAGATATCTTTGTTTTGCGGAGTTATATCTACGTTATCGATTGTTGTGATTCTTCGGAGTTTATTGAAGTCGGTTATAAACTTGACCAGGTCGGAATATCTTCCGTACACTTTTACGGTAAATCCAAGTGATCCGACTGCGCTTGATTCTTCCTTTGAATCCTCATCTTTTTCGAACGCGAAATTTATTGATTCAACCTGAATATTATTTTTAGCGGCAATAAAATTGATATTACGCAAATAGTCCCCTTCACTTGGAGAAGGTGGTAAAGCTTGAGCAATTAATGACCTTTCATGTAGCAGTTTTGCTTTATCAGCATTAATATCGTTCAATATTGCAATTTTCTCGGTTAAAATTGCATTGACTCGTTCATAGTCGTTTAAATCTCTTACTAAGCCACTGATGGTTGTTATTGATGGGCGGATTGCAAAAAGGCCAAAAATGATCACCGATAAAAAAGTTAGAATAAAATTTACGTTATTTCTGAAACCTTCGTCTGTGCGGTATTGAATATTCTTTTCTATTGTAAATTTAGAGACAATGTTCATCGTTTTAACTCCAAATGAAGAGAAATACTGTACTCACCTGTGGCGGAATCAAATTGGCTTGCTTGTAAAACAATGCTTTGAATATTGGAATCTGCAAGTAATACTCCAATAAAAGCCTGAAAGGATTGCGAGCTTTTAGTATTAGCCGAAAGTTCTATCGTGTTATCGATAAATTTCACATTTTCTAGAACTAATTCGCTTGGAATTTTCTTGTTGAAATCGTTTAGGCGGGTTTCCCAATCAACCTGTTTTTCAATAATTGGTTTTATTAGTCCAAGTTTTTCCTGGTTTTCGATGTATCTTTTTTCTGTTGCCGACAGGCTTTCTACAATGGCTTCGTTTTTTTCGATTTCGGTAGTTATATTTCGAATGTCACTATCGAATTTGAATCTGGAAAGAAAAACTAAGAGGACAATTGCTTGTGTAATGATTACGATGCGTTTTCCATTCTTGATTACCCACTGAAAAATCTGATCCTTTACAGACGGATTTGTTTTTGGAGCGTTGGGAATAAAGTTTATTTCACTACTAGCTGGCATTGACTAAAGTTTATAATACATTTTTGCTTTCTCAAAATAGCTATATTTCAGGTAAAATATCCCAGTATATGGTCTCTTGATGACAAGTGCGGTGCACTTGCTATCTATACCATTAAGAAACTCTATGATGAAAAACTTAAAGTATTTATTGAACTTTCATCAAGAGCAGCTATATGAATCCTGATAAAATTCGAAACTTTTGCATAATTGCCCACATAGATCATGGGAAGTCCACGTTGGCTGATCGCTTCATTGAAATTAGCGGGTCAGTTCGTAAAGAGAAAATGGGTGAGCAGATGCTCGATTCTATGGATCTTGAACGTGAACGTGGAATCACCATTAAACTAAAGGCCATTCGTATGGCTTATTCATTAGGTGGTGAAGAGTATGAATTGAATTTGATTGATACTCCCGGGCATGTTGATTTTGGATATGAAGTTTCAAGATCTTTGGCTGCTTGTGAAGGAGCTTTGCTACTAGTTGATGCGAGCCAAGGGGTTCAGGCTCAAACTTTGGTAAACCTAGAAAAGGCGAAAGAACACGGCTTAAGAATTATTCCAGTTGTTAATAAAATTGATTTACCATCGGCTTCTCCTGAAGAGGCTGCTTTACAGTTAATTGATTTAGGCTTTGAAGAAGATGATATTTGTTATACATCTGGTAAAACCGGCAAAGGGGTTACTGATTTAATTGAGAAAATTATAAAAAAGGTCCCGGCGCCTAAAGTTGAAGATGCCGATATTTCAAAAGCGCTTGTTTTTGACTCGGCATATGACGATTATCGTGGAGTTGTAGCGTTTGTTCGTGTATTTAGTGGAAGTTTTAAAATAAACCAGCCTATTAAGTTTGTAGCAACTGGAGCAACCGCAAATATTATTGAGATGGGATATTTGTCTCCTACCGAAGTTCGCGGCCAAGATTTAACAGCTGGTGAAGTAGGTTTTGTTGCAACAGGATTAAAGGATATCGCACAGGCACGAGTTGGAGACACTTTAACTTTGGCTGCACAAAATCCGAAACCGATTCCTGGTTATAAGGAGCCTATGCCCGTTGTGTTTTTGAGCTTTTATCCGGCTGACTCTTCTGATTACTTGGGACTTCGTGAAGCTATGGATCGTTTAGCTTTAAATGATGCAGCTTTTACCTTTGAACCTGAAAGTATCGGATCTATCGGGAAAGGTTTTCGTTGTGGTTTTTTAGGCCTTTTACATTCAGACATTATGCGCGAGAGAATCGAGCGCGAATTTAATATTGGTTTAATTACAACTTCTCCGTCGGTTAAATATAAAATTACTTTGACCAATGGTGAACAGATTGAAATTAAATCTGCCGCTGAATTTCCCGAGGTTACTACTATAAGGGAAGTTTCAGAACCTTGGGCCGCATTAGATATTTATGTCACTTCTGAGTACTTAAGTGCGACTATGGATTTGTGCAAAAAACGTAGAGCTGTCTATTTAGGTACGACACAAATAGATGGTTTACGCTATAAAATTTCTTATGAGATTCCTTTAATAGAATTGATAATAGATTTTTATGATAAGTTAAAAAGTATTTCATCCGGATATGCTTCAATTGATTACAAGTTAATCGATTACCGTGTTTCTGACGTTGTTAAGCTCGACATTTTGATCGCTGGAGATGTGATTCATCCGTTAGCCCAATTGGTTCAGCGAAGTAGCGCGTCAGACGAAGGCAAGCGTATAGTCGAAAAATTAAAGGATTTGATTCCACGTCAACAATTTAATGTGTCTTTACAGGCTGCTATTAATGAAAAGATCGTTGCCCGTGAAGATATTGCTCAGGTTAGAAAAGATGTTACCGGCTATTTGTATGGTGGAGACATTACCCGAAGAAATAAACTTTTAGATAAACAGAAAAAAGGTAAGGCTCGTATGAAGCGTTTTGGAAAGGTAGATGTTCCTCAAGATGTGTTCTGGAAAGTAATGGAGCGGTAATGTTTAAGTCACATTCAATATTACTAACTACTTTAGTTCTCTTTTTAATATTCCTTCCGCAGTCATTATCAATTGATTTCATGCAAAATGATGATTGGAATCGTTATTACACCGTAAGCCAGTTCTTGTTAGGAAGGTTTAATTTACTCGAAGTTACCGCCACTACATTTTATACCCAAGGCTTTTTGGGAATGGCTTTCGCAAAGATCTTTTCGATAGAAAAATTGCCAATTTTAACCCTAGCTTTTGGGTGCTTAAATTTTTATATATTCGCTCGAATTTGTAATGAGTTTTTTAAACAGAATAAGTTGAGATCTATATTGGTTGCCTTGGTCTTCTTTTTTAACCCAATTCATTTTTATTCAATCTTCGGTTTTATGACTGAAGTTTATTTACTATTTTTTGTCTTACTATCCGTCTATTTTTATTACGCATTTTTAAGAAATAGCGAAAAATATCAGTTCGTTTTGGCTAATTTATTTTGGGTATGTGGATTTTTTGCGAAGCAGTGGGCGATTGTTTTTCCTGCCGCCATATCCGCTTATTTATTCTTAAATAAAAGATATAAATGGTTGGCTGCTCAAGTTTTAATTCTAATGTTAATTGTTGGTTACTATTTTCTTTTGTTTCCGGAAACTTATGAAATGTCTGATACTAAAACCTTTGACTTCGGTAATTTTATGAAGCTGGAATATGTATATGTCCAGATTTATGCGTATCTAATTTATCTTATAGTTTTTGCACTGCCTTTTGTATTTAGTTTTCTGTTCTCGCAGCTAGTTTCAGTTAAATCCAAAGTTACAATTGCAACAATTGTGATTTTTTCTTTGGTGTTGGCTTTCTTCGGGAAATTTTTATTCGAAAAGATCGATTATGCTTGGCATAATTTTCCGTTGTATCCTAATGTTTTTACAGATAGGGGGTTCTTTCTAATTTTAACTGAAGGAATTGTTCCCAAAAATCTGTATACCGACCTTATCAGATCTTATGATGAGATAGGTCTACTTTGTTTATCTTTATTGTTTTTAGTGCTTTTTGCCACTAAAAAAATTAAATTATCACTTTTGGGGTTTGAGTTAAATTCAATATTAATAGGTCTTTTGTTAATAATTGGAACTCCTGTCGTTTTCGATCGATATCTGATTGTATTTGTTCCAATTATGATTTTGATGTTTTTAAAGTGGAATAACTATAAAATCAATTTATGGGTTTTGTGCGTTTATTTGCTTATTCAAAGTTTAATTTCTATTGATTTTGGGCTTGAATATATGAGCCGGCAAAAACAAATTTGGACTATGGCGACCGCTATTCGCAAAAACGAAAATATTCCGGAAAACAGAATAATGGCTGGCCATGCATGGGGTAAGTATTATCAGATTGATGCAAAAAATATAATTTATAAGTTTAAATATGCTGATGGGGTTAATCCTGAAACAGAAGAGGTTACAGGCAAAATAAATTCCAAAGGGATTTTTACTGGCATAGATATAGTGATTGTTAAAGCTAAATGAATATCCAAGATTTAAAGCGATATAAATACATTTTTGCGACTACAATTGCTCTTTTTCTTATTTTTTTGCCCTTAGTGCTTTCGATCGATTTTTATCAAAATGATGATTTGGTCTATTACTCAAATGTAAATAGATTTTTGCACGGCGATTTAACACTTAGCTCTGAAGTTGCGCCTACTTTTTATGTGCAAGGACTTTTAGGTTTAGCTTTTGTGAAGTTTTTCAGTTTTGATCGGTTGCCTATTTTAACTTTTATTATCAGTTGTTTGAATTTTGGCACTCTATCGATCATTTCGTACAGATTTTTCAAACAAGATGTATGGAAATCAATCCTAATTGGATTATTGCTGTTTTTTAATCCAATTAGTTTTTATTCGATGTTGGGTTTTATGGGCGAAGCTTATCTCTTATTTTTTGCCCTTATCTCTCTTTATTTTTACTACTCATTTTTTGAGAATAAAAAGATTACACAGTTTATATTCGCAAATTTGTTTTGGATCCTTAGCTTTTTTGTTAAGCAATGGGCTATTGTTATTCCATCAGCCTTTGTATTGCAGAAATTTTTTCAGAGAAAGTGGAATGAGATGGTTCCGCAGTTGTTTATATTAATTTTGGTCGTTAGCTATTATTTCTTTGTCTTTCCAAGAACAAATGAAATGAAAGAGGTTAAGTTTTTTAGGTTGGACTTTTTTATTGCTGACAATTATATTTTTATATCAGCATATGTTCTTGCTATTTATTTATTGGTTTTTGCATTTCCTTTTGTTTTTAGTTTTATATATGAGCAAGCTAGACAGCTTTTTAATAAAAAAGATAAAACTCAGTTCTCATTTTTGGTTGTGTTCTCGCCTTTATTAGCGATATTCCTCGAGGTAGCATTTAGAAGAACTGGATATGTTTTTCAAACATTTCCATATTATGAAAATATTTTCATGTCGACAGGTTTTCTTCCTCAGATTTATGTATTTGGAACCGAAGGGGTGCATCCAGATGGTGCTTATACAGCTTTAATTGAGTTCTTAGGCTGGATAGGTTTAATTTGCTTGAGTATGTTGTTGCCGCTACTTTTTCTTACTAAGAAAATAAAGCGATCATTCTTGAGCTTTGAAGTGTTCGCAATTTTAGTTGGGCTTATTCTAATAATTGGAACTCCGATAATTTTCGATAGATATTTATTAATATTTATACCGATCGCGATATTCTTTTTTATCAAGCTAAATGATTATAAGGTGAATATTTATGCTGTTTCACTTTTTCTATTTGCGCAAGCTTTGATTTCAATTGATTTTGGTATTGAGTTTGTTAATAGGCAAAAATTGATTGAAGGTGTAATAGAATCAATGGATGTTAAAAGCGGAATCGATTACGATGAAATGTTAATTGGGAGATATTTACCCGATGTTTCAAAAGGTGAACCAGCTCATCCGACATATTTAATAAAGTATTCACAGAATGTTAACCATGCGAAAGAAGAGGTCATTCATGAAATGCAATCGAAGGGAATTTTTACTCATTCAGAGATTTCGATTATTAAACAAAAGCCCTCAGAATAAAAACCAAAATTTGTAAACTCATGTTAAAATGTACGCATGATTGAATTCACCTTAGAGACTGTATTAGCGATTGTGATCGTTTTAATTACGGCAAACCTTCTGTTTATTGGTTTTTTTATCATCAGCGTTTTGCGCGAAGTCAAAAAAACTGTTACTCGAGCCGGAACGGTTATCGATGAAGTTGATAGATCGGTAAAAGATGGAATTGAAAAAGCAAAGGCTATGAATGCTCCGCTTCAAGCTTTAGCGACAACTGCAACTGCATTTGGTGGAATTATGAAAACTGGTGACGCTATCAAAAAAGCTACACAATCTATTTTAGGTGGGGGCAGTTCAGATGAAGCAGATGTAATCGAAGTAACCCCTGATGTTAAAGTTGTCGAAATAAAAGTAGAAGAGCCAAGAGCTAAACCTGCAAAACCAGCCGAAAAACAGTTTTCTATTGATACGGACGATTATCAATCAGAAGATTATGAGGTAAAGATTGAAACTGATAAGAAGAATACATATAAGAAACCACGATTTTTCAAAAAGCGCTAGAAATTTCAGAAAATATCTATCGATCTAAAAAAAATCACCAGCGGGGAATATGAGTTAAATATGCGGGAATCGTGATACACTCGAATCGTGTATAGCCCAAATTACCAGATAACTCCACAAATTCTAAAACACATATCACAAATAGAAGCAGCTAAAGCTGTTATTAGCACTGCGCCACTTCTTCCACTTTATGAACGTCAATTTAAAACTGAAGCCGTTGCACGACGAGTACATTTTTCTACAGCAATCGAAGGAAATTACTTGCAGTTAAACGAAGTTCGTCAAATTATTAGCGGCAAAGATGAATTTGGAAATGAAACAATTGCCCGACAGCGCGATATTCAGGAAGTTATAAATTATCGTGATGTCGTTTCATTTATAGAAAAATCTTCTACGAAGCTAGATGAGTCTACGATCGCCACTATTCACAAAATGATTTTAAAAAATATTATGGATGACCAGGCTGGTAAATATCGAACGCAACATGCGGTTACGGTTAACTATTCAACTGGCGAAAAGCTTGATTTATATGAGCCGGCAGAAAACATTCAAAATAAAGTGGACGAACTTTTAGCTTGGTACAATTCGGCCGACGACGAGGGCATTCACCCTGTAATTAAAGCTGCTTTGTTACACCTAGAAATGGTGCGGATTCATCCTTTTGAAGAAGGAAATGGACGTTTGTCTCGAGCATTAACTACGCTTTCATTATCTGTCGACGGATACGATGTAAATCACTTTTTTTGTTTAGACGAATATTATGATTCGAATGCTGGCGACTATTATGACCATTTAGGCAAGGGATTTAAAAATCCGACAGAATGGATCGAATATTTTTCGTTAGGAATGGCCATCGAATTTAATCGTGTCCGTGATAGGGTTTTGAAAATTTCAAAAGATGCGAAAGTAAAAGAAAGAACAGGAGGACAAATGTTCATTTCAGAGCGTCAGGAAAAAATTATAGAGTGGCTAAACAATTATACTATGTTCAAAAACAGTGATTTTGACCAGCTTTTTCCCGATTTGTCTGATGATACGGTTTTAAGAGAATTGAAAGAATTGATTGATAATGGAATTGTTAAGAAAAGCGGAAAGACTAAGAGTGCGTATTATGAATTCAAAAACTAATAATTTTTGAATTTAGTAAAGATAAAAAAAGGGAGACTCTGTGTAGTTTGTCGGCGTAGCCGGGTTGCGAAATGCTTGTGGCATTTCTACTTTCACAGAATCTCCCTGGGTGGAACTCATTTCTTGTTGCAGAAATTTATTCTGACTGGAACAACGGTTGTTTCATCGGGCACAGACTCTGTAAATACGGGCCATGCATAGATTTGGACCGGCGCTGATGCCAGCGGAATCCCAAACGACCCATAATACTCATCTTTCAGTTCGATGTTCTCGACGCCTGTACTCCATTGGTCAGACCGCCTTAAGGTAGATCCGCCCGAGTAGCCATGATAGACATTGAACTGTTCCGTCGAAGTGATAACAAATGAGGTATCGATTCCATTAACCTTGTTGACCGAGATATCAAAGGTATCCCCTTGAGCCAATGTGACTGGCGCCGACGCGTCGTATGTAACCTTTTTGTGCCTGGGAATGATTTTCCCGTTGACGGCTAAGTCCTCATACGAAATATTCACCTTCGTGAATGTGACCGCCACATAGCATTTGTCGTTCCACTGAAAGATGATTGGTTCATTGACGTTTTGCTTGCCGCCTAAAACTACGGTTGCGATAAGCATCATCAAAATCTTAATCATTTGTAGTTCCTTTCAAACCTTAATGTGCGATTAAATAATTACTACGGTAAGCTATAAAAAACCCCAACATTTATCTCTTTTACTTCTTGCCAACTCCTTATCGGAGAGAGATAGCCTGTTGGGAGGCTAGGCGATTAGCTAAATGCTAACTTCGGGCAAAAACTGTTTCAAACTACCACTGCGGCGTGCAGACCTGAGGTTCAACATAAACCGATTCTGTGTGGCCGACTGATGCCATTGGGGTCAAAGTCATTGAGACTTGGCTCGATGCTTCGAGTTCGAAGTAGCCCATCTGACCCATATAAAGCCTGTATGCCTCGCTAGGCACATCGCTTTCGATGAACGGCTCGATCTTGTCAGACCGCTTTAAGGTGTACCCCCAGGCGTCTGTTTGCCTTAAGGCAAACTGTTCATCAGATCGTAGCCAGATTACAGGTGATACGAACTCGCGTTGCTCAACAGTGAGAAACGTGACGATATCGCCGTCTTCGAGAACGACTGTTTGGCCGTCCCAGAAGGTGGTAGTACCATCATTTTGTAATGTGGTTCCAGCCCTCATAGGGTAGCTGCGGCAGTCAAAGCTCTTCGGCTCGGTTGAGACCGGTGCTTGAACAGCATTGGCTAAGATAATCAAAATAGCCCACAGAATGTTTTCGAGGAACAACATGGTTTTTTTGCCTTTCAGTGTGCGAAACGAACAATTTTCACATTCCTGCGAATTTGCAAGAATTGGCGTTATTATAAGCTATTTTGACAGGGAAGTCAATACTATAGGTCTGGGGGCGCTTATTTAACCATAGTTAAAAAGTCATCCTCTGTGATGACTTTAACATCTAGTTTTGCGGCTTTTTCGAGTTTAGAACCGGCATCATCTCCCGCTATTAAGTAGGTAAGGCCTTTAGTTATCGATGATTTATATTCTCCGCCGTTTTTGTTGATGATTTCGACGAGTTCGTCGCGTGAATAGCGGCCTTTTTTGCCGGTAATCGCGAATGATGATCCACCTAATTTATTCGTTTTATTTTCTTTTTCGAATTTAAGCCCCATTTTTTGTAAGGTAACTACGATAGGCCACTTAGCATGCAAATCATGAACAAAATGGCGGGCTTTAACTTCGCCGACACCTTTAACATCGGCTAAATCTTCTGCGGTTAGTTTTGGCAAGTTATCGAATCCGAAGTGATTTACTATCCATCGGCTTGTTGCCGGGCCGGTTTGGGCGATTCCTAATGCCTGAATTAACTGCTCCGGTTTAATAGTTTCATGCAAAGTTGCTTTGATATTCTGAGTTATTTTTATAGCAGACTTTTGTCCAAAACCTTCAAGTTCAGCAATCTGTTCAGGTTTTAATTTATAAAAATCGTCGATTGAATCGACTTTAAATTCATTAATAAATCTTTGAATGGTTTTTAGGCCCAATTCTTCGACGCCTAAAACTTTAAAAAAGTATTCGAATGATTGGGACTTTCGGGCAGGGCAGTTTTTATTTGGACATTCGGTGTATTTTCCCATTTCACGAAGCGGTGTTTTGCAAATAGGGCAAGTGGTGCGGAGTTTATGCGGTGTTTTTGCGGGAATTACCTGGGTAATAAATGGAATGACTTCTCCAGATCTACAAACTTCGACTTTAGAGCCTATGCCAATTTTAGAGGTTCGAATGTAGTCATAATTATGTAGTGTAACGTTTGTGACAGTTGCTCCACTTAATTGAATTGGATCAATTACGGCAACAGAAGTAATGCGTCCGGTTCGGCCAACTTGATCGTTAATTTCGCGAACAACGCTCCATTTTCTTTCGGCAGGTGATTTATAAGCAACTTGCCATTTTTCGTGATGTTGTGTAGCCGCCATAGAACGTTTGATTGCATCGTTGGTAGCTTTAATAACAATCCCGTCGAGCGGATAATCTAACTGGAACATTTGTTCGAGTATGCTTTCCCATTGTTCTTCGTCCAATAATTCTTCCTTTGTTACTGTGATTTTTTTTGCTTGGTCGTGCAGCACAAAATGTACTCCGCCGTCGCGTAAAGCCTTGATGCCTTCTGACCTAATGTTTTTTGCTTTTACGATTCCGACAGCTGCATTTCTTGGGTTCTTAAAAGGGCCGGCCAAATGTTCGTTAAAATATGAAAGTGGAATTATTATTTCTCCATAAACTGAAGAGTTATCAGTTGGTAATTCTCCTTTAATATTCAGGTCTTTTAAACGGTTTGAAATATCTTCTCCGTAATAGCCGTCGCCGCGGGTAGCCAAAACGCCAGATTGATAACGGGCGGCCATTCCGTCGTATTTAGGCTCGATTACGTATTTTTCATCGTTAATGTCTTCAACCCATTTTTTTACATCGTCGTATGTGTATTTTTTGTCTAAAGAGAGCATTGGAACAGGGTGCTGCACGTTACCAATTTCTCCGACCAATTCATAAAGTGCTGGGGAATCGGGTCTTATCTCTTTTAGCATTTCAACAATTTGATCGAATTCTTCGTCGGGAATTTCTGCCTGGTTATCTATAAAGTATTTTTTGTTGTGGTATGTTATAGCTTTTTCTAAAGCTTCAATTTGCTTTTCTTGTGGAAGGGCTTGAATTTCTTTAAATGTTGTAGGGAATTTTGTTGCCATACTGGGGCTATTTTAGCGTCTTTGAGAGTCAGAGGAAACGTCTATTTCGGCTTTTTTTGCCGTAATATCGTTTCCTCTAAATCGACTTAGTCTATGGCTGCCTTGAGGCACGCAGAACAATTGTTTTGCCTTCCGGTCGTCTTATGATTGCGCTCAGAACCTTTTTCCCAGATTCAATAGGTATGGTCATTACATGTTGCCCGAAAATATTTTCGAGTAAAAGCATAAAGACTCCTGGAGCCATGCATTCTAGCTCGATCATATAAACCGGATTTGATGAAAAGATTTTGGTCTCGTCTTTTTCATCGTCGATTAGTTCGCGAACCAAAGCGCTTCTGAGGTTTACTTCAGTACCTTTAGGGTTGTTGAATGCACCGATTGCCGAGAGAATCCAATTTAAATGGTGATCTGCACTAAAAACCGAAAACTTATAACAGCCGGCATTGTAAGTTTCAGCCATAGAGGCATAAGTTATACCCGTTCGTCCAGGTACACTGAAAACTTGGGTCGGTTCGCTTGCCATCATCTCCTCAAATTTTTCGTATAGAGACTCCATGGTCTCCATAGTGGTGTCGATAAGTACTTGCCGACACACAGGTGAAGTGAAAGCGATTATATAAACCGGGACTTTCAACCCACAAGCAATTTCCTTCATTATTGCAAGAGATTTTCTTGCTGTGTTTACCTTATCCACTTGATCTCCGTTTCTGTTTTATTGTGCAATCATCGCTAAGTCGATATTGAAATTATTATAACCTATAATTTTAGGTCGGATCTATTTCGAGTTTTAACTTTTGGAACTTTCTATTCGTTCCCATTGGCCTTTAGAGTAGCTGGAAGAGAAGTGTTGTAGGTAAATTACTGTCCACAAGTAAAGTCTTAGAGGATATAAAAGAAGGCTGAACCAAAGTTCCCTAGGATTACGTGCAAATTGAATAGGGAAAAATATACTTCCTAAATCTTGCCATATACTCCGGCTATTTTGAGCCGAATTTACGGCCGAACGCTGATTTTCCGCGGCGGTAATTTTGGTCGCCTGTACATTTCCCCCTAGTGAACGTTTTTTCTGTTTGATCCAGTCGCTGAAATTCTTAGGAAAACGCACATAAGCTAAAGCCTCTGGCTCATATTGAATTTTATACCCGGCTTCAGCAATTTTTGTAGATAAGTAGGCGTCTTCTGCTCGAATATCCTCTGGAATAGGGAACAAGTTTTTAATGTTTCTAATGCCATACAAATATCCGCTCATTGGAACATGTTTGTCGACTAATCGCTTTTGATGCGCGGCTTCGCAGAACAAATGTGAGTAATACCCAAATTGAGTTTTGCGATCGTCCAAAGAGACGGGGTGTCCGCTGACCCCTCCAACTTCTTCAGACTCAAAATGGCGAATCAAACCTTTAATAGCATTATGGCTAATATGCATGTCTCCATCAGTCAGAATTAAAATTTCGCCAGTTGCTGACTTAACGGCTAAATTTATGGCTGCAGGTTTGCCGTTTCCACTATCTTTTATAACTTTGTGGCTAGAGAACTCTTCGTACTCTCGAAGCATATCTTGTGCCGCCTCTAGCGTTTCGTTGTCCGGAGCAACGACGATTAGTTGCATATTGCTAACTAAATCTAGGTTAGGCTGAACTATGCGCTCGATGGCCTGTTTAATTGTTGTCGGTTCTTTAAAACTTGTGAGAATGACCGAGAAATTCATGTTAATATTTCTTTAGAAAGGAAATTACTTGCTTACGAGGAAATTTTAACAAAATATGAAAAATTTATCTGGTTTTGCCCCGTATAGTATGATTTTAGCTCTTGCCATTATTTCGCTAGTTGTAGTTATTTTTCAAATAAAAGTTCGTGCTGAGGAGCTCATTTTTTATAAAGAATTAAATAAGCAAAATGCAGCATCGGTAAAAACCCTAAATGGCGCCGCAGAACCTTGCGCTGGTCCAGGCAAAGCCAAGTGTAAAGACGGCTATAAGTGTGTTATACCTAAGACAAGTAGCGATGGATTTGGTGTCTGTGTTATAGATAAAAAATAACAAAAATATTTAGAGCGATTTTAAGTGGAATCGCCAATTTGCACCGCAAAAAAACAAAATGGTCGAAGAAAAAACAGAAACAAAAGAAATGAAAGTTAACGAATCTAAAGAAGTTAAGCATCACACAAGTAGAAAGTATCCACGTATGGCTGGATTTAAAGATAGATTCGTTGCTATTTTTATAGATGGTCTAATTTTATCCGCTATAAATGGAGTTTTATTTTCAATTTTTAGTCCGCTATATTTTCATAATATTGCGCTGTCGATGAATTACAATAATGCCCAGGCAGCATCCTCTACGTTTGGATTCGCCCAAACTTTTTTTGGGCTTTTCTCAATTGCTTTAGGACTCGGATATTTCGGATATTTTTATACAACTCGCGGTCAAACAATTGGAAAACAAGTAATGAAACTTAAAGTAGTCAGATCAGCCGATCTAAAATACTTAAGCTGGGGAGAAGCTATATTAAGAGAAGTAATAAGATCTTTTATAAGCAGCTTTCTATTTTTCTTAGGATACCTTTGGTATTTCATGAGTGAAAAGCGCCAAACCTGGCATGACATTATTGCTTCAACTTATGTTGTAAAAACAGACGATAAAGGCGAAATATTAATGGACGGATTAGCATCATACAAAAAAGAACCGGTAAAAACATTCGGATGTTGCGGAGCAATAGGAGTTGCCGCAATTCTTATATTTGCAGCTGTTATGTTTGCAATAGTAACTTTTATAAATGCTGTTAAAGACGAGGTTATAAACAATAGGCAGCCGAATATGCAGCAAGATTATGAAATGAATTTCGATGACGATTATCAGTATTATAACGACGAGGATATGGCCCCGGGCGATGATGTAACTGAGGAAGAACTAAAACAATATTTTGAGCAGAACTTTCCTGGCGCGCTAGATCAGTTAGATCAGCAGAATATGCAAAGTGAGCCAGAGGCTACTCCTCAACAGCTATAAATTGATTTATAATGCGGATTATTAATCATTTATGAAAAAACTTGCAACACAGCCACTAACCGGTTTTCGTGATTTTTTGCCAGAAGACTGGAAAATTCAATCTTATATTTTTAACACCTGGAAATCGGTATGTGAACGTTATGGTTATAAAGAATATAACGGTCCTGTTTTAGAAAATGTAGAAATTTACAATAAATCTGGCGATGATGTGGGTGCTGCTGGTAAAGAATTGTATGCGTTTAAAGATCGTGGAGAACGCGATGTTGCGCTACGTCCAGAAATGACCCCGACTGTTGGCCGTATGGTTGCTGCGTATGGAAAGCAATTTACAAAGCCTATTCGATGGTTTAGTATCGCTCAATTTTTTAGAGCGGAAAAACCTCAACGCGGACGTGGTCGTGAATTTTTTCAATTAAATGCAGATATTTTTGGGGTCGATTCAGTTTATGCTGATTTTGAAGTAATTGATTTGGCCATTAACATTTTAGTTGAATTTAAAGCAACTAATGAGATGTTTAAGGTTAAAATTAATAACCGAAAATTATCCGACTATTATTTTTCAGAAATTCTAAAAGTTAATAACGAAGACCAAAAACGCTCCATTTTAAAGCTTATTGATGCATATCCAAAAAATGGCGACAACTGGCTTTACGCAAAAGCCGATGAAATGGGAATTGATGGATTACACTCCAAATTAAAGAAATATCTTTCATTAACAACTAAAGATTTAAGTGAAATGAAAGGCGAAAACGAAGGTGTAGACGAGCTTATTCAGCTTTTTGAACTAATAGAAGCCGCCGGATTGTCAAAATACTGCGAGTTAGAGACAACTATCGCTCGTGGATTCGATTATTACACCGGAATGGTATTCGAAGTTTTTGATATGAACCCACAAAACAATCGATCAATGTTTGGGGGAGGTCGCTATGATGATTTATTAAATCTATTTGGTGAAGAAAAAATGCCAGCAGTCGGATTTGCTCCCGGCGATATCACAACAAAGCTATTCTTAGAAAGTTGGGGATTATTAGAAGGGTTTGATATGAACCAGAAAGAAAGCTTTTATATTCCAGTGTTAAATAAGGACGATTTCAATTTATACAAAGAAATCGCCGATGATATAAGACGCGGCGGATCAATTGCCGAACTTTCTTTAAGCGAAACAAATATCTCAGAAGCACTAAGAACTGCGAATAAAAATAAAATGAACTATGTAGTAATTATGGGTGAAGACGAAAAGAAAAATGAGTGTTACAAGCTAAAAGACATGAGAAGCGGAGAAGAGAAAACCATTAATTTCGCATAAAAATTCCAAGGTGACAGAATAACAGTGACACGATTAGGTTCGTATTTTTGCTATCCTGTCACCTTTTTTGTTAGACGGTTTCCTTAGTGTCTGCACTTGCTCCTGTTTTCTAAAAGGCCAGCTATGCCGACTATCCCCATCATCGTAAGAAGAAATCCGACTAGCCATATAGCGGCTATGGTTATGGGTTGTGTCCAAAAGACATAAAACTTTGTCGCATCGGTCGGGTAAACTCTTGTCTTGTTGGTTGTACCTTCCACTAGGATTCCAAGAACATCACCCTCATCGATTTCGACGTGTCCGCTTGCAGTTGTTTGCAGCGTATAGTATTGATCTATCCACAACACACCCAAGGGAACTGGGGATCGAACGCCTTCGATTCTTTCTTCCCCAATCCTAATTGCGAAACTTTGAGGTGCCGCCACGGTTATCGTTACGGTGTCTGAACCCAGCTCTGCATATCTTCCGCGGGAAAGAGTAAATTCAGACGCGGGATCATGAACTACAACTGCAAGGGCGTAAAAGTTGATAACTTGAACCAAACCATACGCAATTACCAGCCATGAAAGAAACACTAGCACAACGATCCAGTTTTCTTTGCAAAAAACGGCAACGCTAACAATCCGAGGTGGAACTTTAATTGCAGACATAGCACGCATTTGTCGATTCCTTCCTAGCCATGTAGTGTGCAAAACTAATACGCGATGTATTAATTAGGGGAATATTAACAGTTTGTTAAATTATTTCATAGCGAAACCCCAGCGTTAGCGCTATACTTTGCATAATCAAAAAAGTTATTTGTTTATTACCTCAGGAGGTGAATTCACTTGGCAGAAGTTACAAAAACCCCATCTGGCGATAGCAATATTTTTGCTGCGCTTAGTTATTTATGGATTCTTTCGATAATTTTTTATGTCATCAAAAAAGATGATGAATTCGTGAAATTTCACGCAAAACAGGGAATGGTACTTTTAGCAGTAGAAATAGTTGCTATGTTCCTATTTTTCTTAGGACCAATTCCAGTTCTTATTAATCTTGTCGTGTTTGTCCTTATGGTTATAGGAGCGATAAAAGCTTATCAGGGAGAAAAATATAGAATTCCTGTTGTTGCTGATTTAGCAGACAAAATCAATTTCTAATTGATTATGGTCACAGACCATAAGTACTGCTAAAACAAAAGTTCTATAGATTTTAAATTTTGTTTTGCAGTGACTAGAAGGAATTATTTTAGAGCATAGTTGGGAGGCCATAGAATGCCTCCCAATTTTTGTTCTTTTTCACGGTTGATGTATTACAATTACTCGTATGGTTAAATCACTCGGAGAAATTCTTCGAAATATTCAAGCAAAAGACGCAGGAAAATATCTTAAACATGAATGGCAATTATACGGCTACCGTTTGGCTAATTGGCTCGACGATATGGACCGAATTTCCCTTTATATGCGTCTCGCCAAAACCGAACACCGCAAATTACTAGATGAAGCTTGGGATTTCGTTAAAGACGCTTATCATCCGAACTCAAAGTCAAAGCTTTTTATGTGGAAGTTATCGCAGTTACGCAAAGAACGGAAAGACAAGGAGCAGGCAGCTGAGATAAAAGCCGATGAGCAGGGACAGACTATTCTCTAATAAATTTTCTTGTGTTAACGTATATCTATGAGTAATCCTCTGTTTGATAGATATAAAATTCCTTTCTTGTTTTCAATCGCAATAACACTCGCCGTTATAATCTTTTCTAATCAAGTTTCGACATTGTCACAGACCGAATTAGCTTTAAGTGCCTCTATAGCTTTTGTAGGATCTATTGCAGGCTTTTTATTGGTTGACTTAGAATATCTAATTCATGCTTACCTTGTTGATCCTTCTAGCGATGTGTCAATAAAGATAAAAGATCTTTTTTCGCATGGAAAGTTTGTTGCCTTGATCGATTATTATAATCATGAAGAACACACGTTTGGTGAGCTTTCGATTAGAAGCGCAATGTTTCAGATTATATTGGCAGGTCTTTCTCTAATTGTTGTAACTGGTGACACTTGGATTTTCGCCAAGACAATGGTCTTATCAATGGGGGCAACCTTATTATATTTTCAATTTGCAGAATACCTAAGAGCACATACATTATTGCGCTGGTTTTGGATTTTTACGGGAAACCTAACCGACAGCTTTTATAAAGCTTATATGGTCGTGCTTTTTATTATCTATATATACCAATTCACGCTTTTGTGATTTGATATTACTATCATGCCCAAAATTCTTTGTATTGGACATATAACACTTGATACCTTTTTAACGGTTGAGAATGTCGACGTTCACTGCGATTTAAATCACATTGATTGCAAAATTTCATTCGGGTTCGGAGCTAAGGTTCCTGTTAAAGATGTTTTCTATTCAATCGGGGGAGGTGCAGCTAATACAGCTGTGGGTCTTCGAAAGCTAGGTCATGAAGTATCGGTTTTCACAATTTTAGGAACAGATGCAAAAGCCAAGGACGTTATTAAGCAATTGTCGCATGAGAAAATAGATATTTCGCATATTGAACAAGATAGTAACCCAACCGACCAAGCGTCAATAATCTCATATGAGATTGAAAGGACTATCTTCACATATAGCTATCCAAGGAAGTACTCGGTTAAAAACATAGACGAAAAATTTACAGCAATCTACCTTTCGTCGGTAGGTACCGAGGTGGCCCAATTGTATAAAGAAATTATCCATTTAAAGCAGAAAGGCTCAATTAAAAGCTTATTCTATAACCCTGGCTCGCGTGAAGTTAAAAATGCTCGTTCGGAAATGAATGAATTATTAAAGCATGTTGATTATTTAATAGTTAATGTAGAAGAGGGCTGTGAAATTTTAAATTTAGGGTTAAAGCGTACCGATATTGAAATGCAAGATTTAATGAACTTGTTAAACGAAAAGGGTCCAAAGCATATTGTGCTTACAGATTCAGATAATGGAGCATATGTTTGGTCCGAAGGGGACTTGCACCATCTTCCGGCAAAAAAAGTTGAAGTTGTAGAAAAGACCGGTGCCGGTGATGCTTATGCATCAGGCTATATAGCGGCTATTTTATATGGATACGATATTAAACAGTCATCTAAATTCGGGATTTTAAACAGTTCCAATGCAATACAAAGTATTGGAGCTCAAACAGGCCTTTTAACAAAAGCCGATTTAATCAGAGAATTAGGCGAAATTCCCAATAAAAATTAAAATTATTTATCAGAAGAGGTTAAGCTTGGAGCTTCTTGCTCGATATGGTGAGCCTGATTATTTATTAATGATGTAACTGAACTCACCTTATTATTTTTGAAGATAGGGCTGTCATCTTGAAATATACGTGTTCTTCCAAGTGTCGAAAGTGTAATTATTGGCAAAATACCAATAATCATAAGGGTTATTCTTATGGTTAAATCATCTTCAAGGTTTAGTCCGGTAAATAGTAATAAACAAATAGGGACTAATCGGCCGATTGATGTTACTGTGTCAACTAAATATTGATATTCGGAGTACAATTGATATTCTTTGCGGTCTTCGCTCATAATTCGCTCTGTTGAAGCGTTATATGAAACCTCTTTAACAACATCCATAAATTGGGCTGCGACTAAAAAGCCTAAAATAACGGCAAAATTTATTTCAGATAAAAAGAATGTACTGGCCGCTGCAAAGATAAATGCTCCAATAGAATAGAGAACCTTAGAGTTAAAATTATTTACCCATATTGTTAAAAAGAAGCTAAGGATAATCCCGAATAAGACGATACCGCTATTTATTAAACCCCATTTCAAGAAAGATTCAGCAAACATAAGTACGATGACCGGAAGAATTGTAAGCGTAATACCTTCTGAAAGGCCTTGAATAAAAACCCCTTTAACTAAATGAATCTTATCGCTATTGGTTCCAGGGAAGGTCAGAATATTTTTTAAATCAAAATTATTATGATTTGGCGGTATTTTATATAAAAATACAACAATTGTTTTAGCTATTAAGAGAATAATTATTAATTGGAATAGAAAGTCGAAATTTCCTTCTGTAACAGTAAGTAAATAGGCAGCCGCTAATGGTAATGAAACACTAATAAGTCTTGAAAATAATGATTTATCCGCGTAGTAATGGTTTAAATCAGCACGTTCTCCTTGAACTTCGTATTCAATAGCATGGATTGGAATACTTCTAAATGATTCGCCAACGCCTCCCAGTACTGCAATTACAACTAAAGCCAGAATACTGATAGGAAATTGAACATAAATCATTAGTACAATCTGAAGGATTTGTATCCATATACCAACAAGCATTGTTATTTTTATATCGAACTTGTCGGTAAGATAGCCTGCCAAAAGTCCAATGATTGGTGTAACCGCAAAATAAGCCAACACGAATATAAGCACGTCGCGCAGATCGCGTGTGTTGTCCCATATATATAAAGTGAAGAAGGTTCTTTCGAGCACGTCACTTGATATGGCGAGTAGGCGAAGTGGAGGCAAGTTCATGGTTAGTTTTATTATAAAGTGTTTTAAAGTTCAAAGAAAATTTTTTAAAATTTTGCGGGAATTATTCTGAAAATAAAGATACTAGATCTTACGACGTTGTTAATTGTACGCGACTGATTTTGGCTTTTTGTTACAACCTAAGTTTAATTGAGAAAAAAATCAAAAAAGTTAGGGGAGTCTGAAAAAAAATAAAAAGTAGGGGGTGTTTTTGAAAAAAAAGGTCCTCCCCCGATTTTGGCCCAAAAGCCACTCCCCCGGTTTTTGAAAATTCCCGAACTATGACAATGTAGGGCAGCTTGGGGAAGACCTGGGTCTTGGCCAAAGCCAAAACGTCGGTTATAGTTGTGGTATATGGTATCTCAGATCTCCACTTTATCGAAATTATCCCTATTTTTAGCTCTTTTAGGCGTGGGCATATCCGGATATCTGGCATATGCACGTATAACAGAAGCCGAAATTGTGTGTGGACTATCTACGTGCGGTATCGTAAATGGTAGTGAATATGCATATTTTTTAAATGTTCCGGTCAGTTTTTGGGGATTAGCCTTTTATTTGACCTGTGCGGCTTTAATTTTATTTAAACAGCCTAAGGTGTTCTTAATTGTTACAACAATCGGCTTAATTTTTTCGGCCTACCTTACCTTTCTCGAAGCCTTTGTAATTCACGCTTGGTGCCAATGGTGTTTGTTATCTGCATGGATTTCTTTATCGCTTTTTATTATTGCGATAAAATCTAATAATCAAAATATTTCTGTCGAAACAAAAACATAAGTAACAAATAAAGCGAATGATTACGTTCGCTAATTTGCCAAAGTAAAAACATGGATCAACTTTTACTAATCATAATTTTTTCTACATTTATTTTAAGTTTGATTACATTTGTTGCAGTAGTTTTACTTGCATTTAATAAAAAACTTTTAGACAACATAATTTTTTCACTTGTAGCAATTGCTGCGGGTTCAATGTTGGGAACCGCATTTTTGCATTTGTTGCCCGAAGCAATAGATTTTTTATCCGCTGAAATAGTGCTTAAAACCACACTTTTTTCGATATTAGCCTTTTATCTTTTAGAGAAAATTATGCATTGGCATCATCCACATAATGAACCTAGCCATGTGCATTCATTTGGATATTTAAATTTAATGGGAGATTTGATTCACAATTTTATAGACGGATTAATTCTTGCTTCAACTTTTATTGTTGATATTAATTTGGGTTTTACAACTTTGTTTGTTTTGGCTTTGCATGAAATTCCACAAGAACTTTCTGACTTTGGAGTTTTGTTATACGCAGGTTTTACAAAGAAGAAGGCATTGGTTTTAAATTTTTTTGTCGGAGTTTCGTCGGTGTTAGGTGGAATCCTCGGCTACTACCTTGCCTCTTCTGTTGAATCTTTTGTGCCGTATTTATTGCCGGTTGCCGCAGGAGGGTTCATATACATTGCGACGTCTGACTTAGTTCCATCTTTTAAAAAAGAGCGCCAATACAGGAAATCTATTAATGCAACTATTATGTTTATGCTAGGTATAGCGCTCCCACTCTTGATCAGTACGATAGAATAATTGCGTGAACCGTCTATCAATACCCGATTACAACTTCCACCAAACTTTACTAGGAGGCCAGGCCTTTAACTGGGACCACTATATAGTAGAAGACAAACATGTTTTTTATGGAACCACTCAAGATCGGCTAATTAAATTAGTTGTTGAGAATGATGGTAGTGATGAAGTGTTGTGGCAGACTTTTCCAAAAAATGATGAGTACGATTTTTTAAAACAATATTTAAAATTAGATATCGATTATAAAAATATTTTAAAAAAAATAAATAAAGATGAGCATGTTAATTCAGCAATAAATCATTACCCTAACCTGCGGCTTTTATCTCAAGATTTTGATCAGACCACTTTGTCATTCATTATATCGGCGTTTAATTCGATCAAGTCCATAAGAACGCGAATCAACAAAATGAAGCGTGATTTAGGTGAAAAGCTGATCGTAGATGACCGTGAATTCCACCTTTTTCCAAAAACTGAGGTTATTGCTGATGCTCGTGTTGATTTGCTGACTTCGCATAGCCTTGGGTATCGAGCAAAGTACATAAAAGAGGCCGCGAATATCATTTTAAGAGAAAATTTAGGCAATAAGTTGGCTGGCCTAGACGAAGAAAGCGCTAGGGCTGAGCTGCTAAAACTGCCCGGTATAGGAGACAAAGTAGCCGATTGCATAATGGTTTTTTCGCTGGGGTTCGATAACCTAACCCCTCTAGATATATGGGGAAAGCGTGTTTTTACTGATTTGTATGGCCTGGACTCAAAAATGAAATATTCAGATATGCGCAAGTGGCTAGGCGAATATTTTAATGGATACGCAGCCTGGGCTGGGCAGTTTTTATTTGAGTGGTATAGAACTAAGGGCAAATAAACCCGCGCTACCATTGACATTCTTCCGCTCAGCAGATATACTATAGGCCTTGAATGCTGTTGCGGCATTCGATTAACTTTGATCACTGTGGTGGTGATCACTATAACATCCAGAAAGGGATTGTTATGAAGCACATTAATCTTGAGTCTATCGATCAGTATGAACTCGTCGGCTTCCGCACACATTATGGCTTTTGCTATCTGGCATTTGCCAAAATGGGGTGGATGGCGCGGGTGGGCCATTTGGCTTTGACCAGCAATGGTTTTTCGAGCATCTTCGATGGCGGCTACGGCTCTATCGACTCTGACTGGGAGATTGTGCATTTCGTCGGAAAGCAACACGTGGACGAGACCATTGGATGGTCCGTCTACTGCAATGGCGAGGCAAACCGCTTCGATATGGAAATGCCTACGGCAGACGCTTCGGATTATGCTGAACTTTCTCTGGCAGATTTGAAACTGTCGCTTTTCTATCGTCTTGCTGCGATTTCGTATGTCGAAAGCCCACAGGGGATCTTTAAGCCCAAGCAAATCGCTTGGTTTAAAGAATTTGAGCGTCGGTTCCGCAGTATGTGGGGCCAAGGCGCAGACACAAATCTGTGGCCTGGCAGTATCGGCGATCGTGGGCCAACTTCACGCACAATGGACATTCTGTCCGACGCGTCGCGTGGTCTCGACTACAGCATGGGTGACTTTCGAGAAGAGTAACTAGCTTCTCGGTTTTCGGGGGTACATGGTGCTACAGCACTTTAGCCATATGGCCTTGTACCTCCGAAGTTTTTTTAAGTTTCTAAATATTTAGGGGTTTAAAAAAGCTTATAATTAAAGCAACAAATATGGCATTTTCTAGAAATAGCAAACATACTCGCCGAACTCCACATGAAGGAGGATACAAAGGTAAAAACGCATGGAATTCGCACGCAAACTGGTACGCCGGAATGGTAGGCAGTGAAGGCAGTATGTATCACCAAAAATTGGCTTTTCCACATACTTTAAAACTTTTGAGTATAAAAGAAGATGACAAAATATTAGATATTGGCTGTGGCACAGGTGTTTTTTCTCAATACGTCAAAGAAAAAGGTGGAAAATACTTTGGGCTCGATATAAGTAAGAGAATGATTGCCCAAGCTAAAAAAGATTTTTCACAACAAGGAAAATTTTTCGAATTTGACATACTTAAATTACAGCCTAGAGGTGAGTTTGCCCCTGGCTCTTTTGACGCTGTCACATTTATTTTGAGTATTCAGGATATGTCTGATCTCGAATCGGTAATAAAAAACGCATCAAAGCTATTAAAAAAAGGTGGAAAGCTAGCGATGTTCATAAAACATCCCGCATTTAATATTCCTCGTCAGAGTGGATGGATAGAAGATAAAGAGCGTAGTCTAACATCAAGAAGAGTAGATCGCTATTTAACTCCACTTGATATGCCGCTTGTTAAGAAGCTAAAAAATCAAACAATCACAACTTTTCATTATCATCGTGCACTGCAAGATTATATGAATGCTTTAATAAAAAGTGATCTAGAAATTTTTGCTTTTGAAGAGGTACAAGACACTATTTTAAAAGATAAAAAGACTTCAGAATTTCCACTTTTCTTGGCTATCGGAGCTAAGAAGAAATAATGGTCGGGAAGATTGGACTTGAACCAACAACCTCGCGAACCCGAATCGCGCGCGCTACCAATTGCGCTACTTCCCGTTGTAGAATTTGAATTTATTCATCGAAATTTCGCAGCCTGGCGAATTTCTCATAATAAATTCAAATTCCAGACATGCACTCACAAGTTTAGATTATAAAACTTTACGCAAAAATATCCTATGCTATACTGCAGAAATATGGACACGGACAAACTAGTATTCGGAATAATCGGTGGAATCACGCTATTAATCACCGCAATTATAATAATTACTTCTTTCTCAACTACATCATCAGCAGAATTAAAGGCACAGGAAATAATCGGAAATAACGCACACAGAAAAGGTCCAGAAAGCGCAAAATTAACAATTGTTGAATTCAGCGACTTTGAATGTCCATACTGTGCACAATACAGCCCAATTTTATCTTCTTTACAGGCACAATATCCAAATGATTTAGCAATTGTTTATCGAAACTTCCCATTACCAATGCACGCTGGTGCAGTACCTGCAGCAAGAGCAGCAGAAGCCGCAAATAATCAAGGTAAATTCTGGGAATATCATGATGAACTTTTCGCAAACCAGCCGAACTTTACGCAATCAGACCTTGAGAGCTATGCACAAACTTTAGGCTTGAATATCGATCAGTTTAAAGCTGATTTTAATAGCTCAGATGTTATAAACAAAGTTCAAGAAGATGCAGATTATGCTAGAAAACTGGGAATTTCTGGTACGCCAACTTTTTATGCCGTTTATGATGGAAAAGTTGAAAAAATCAGCTTGCAGCAATACTCTGATTTAGAATCAAAAGTTAAATCAGTCCTCGGAGATCCGGCACAGGCAGCCGAAGTTCAACCAGGTGATTCTACAGCTGATTCAAATTCAACTGGTGGACCAACGGTTGGGGCACAGGTTCCTGCAGATATGCCACAGAACATTCCGATGAATGTGACTTTAGATATAGTTAATGTTCAAAGAGATAATGTTGCTCCAAGTCAGGTTAATATTACTTCTGTAACAAAAGAGACATGGCCAAGTGCAGATTTAGGATGTCCAAAAGAAGGCATGACTTATGCGCAAGTAGAAACCCCGGGATATAAAGTGTTAGCCGAAGCAAATGGCGAGATTTTCGAATATCATACAGATGAAGCAGCTTTGGCTGTTAACTTTTGCAGTGTGCAAGCTAAATAGGCCTAATCTTATATACAACACAAATCCAAATACATACTTAAAGCTGAGTAATTCAAACTTACTCTTTGTATAGAATCGTAGTTATTATATCCGAAGTTTGAATTATGAAGGTTTAATGTATGATTTATATTTCGTATCTTTCTTCATAGCAAGATCGATTAATCCTCTAATATAGTCCGATTTTGTAATCTTTTTATTTTCCGAAACCCATTTTAAATAATCTGAAGTTTGCTTATTAAAACTTAGTCTGAATTGGTTATTATTATAATTTTCTACCTCATTTACTGTGTCTTCGAGTTGTGTTTCGAGCTCGGCCACTTTGTAGCCACGAATTATTAGTTTGCTTTTAGGATTTAGCGCCATAAGTGGGAATAAATCGCGATTTCCGGTTTCGTCATGGTATAAAACCACAACAGGAACTCCTTTTTCTAATGCAAAAGCCGATTCATAGCCAAGTTGCGCATTCGTATTTGAACCTTCGACCAAAACAAGATCATATTTTAATATGTGGTTTACCTCGTCTGAAGAATAGTCGTCTTTGTTTTTTACATCTATTATGTTTACATCAACTTTATGGTTAGAGTTTTTTAATGTGGATTTGATTCGCTCTATTATAGAAGAGTCTTTGTTTGCAGAGAGCAAATAAATTTTCATAATTGCAGTTTATCGTTTATAAGTTGAAAAACAAGCGGAAGCCCTCTATATAATACCTTTCAGGTATAAGGGCTTCCGCACACACGACTATGGATCGATCTCGGACATCAGTTTTTTCAATGACTCAGATTTGGCCGAGGTGAACCGAATAACTTCTCCGTGATCGAAGACAAAATTATAAAAAATTTCTTTGTCTTCTAAAGACGTTCGGTGCAGGATTACCTTTACGAGCGATCTAGAGACAAACCTAATAACTGAGTCAATGATCAAGTCGGAGTATTTGTGTGTCAATAAAGCATCTGCTAAGTCATGCTCCTCGAGAATCAGCCGGATTCTTTCATTTGCCCAGGCGAAACTAATTGGGCCTATGACCTCTGAAAGACCCGCCGTATGAAACACGCCGATATAAACCTGTTCCAAGTCAGAGTTGGCTACCTCATGGATCGTCAGAAAGAACAGATTTGGCCTTTCGGCGTAATAAGGGTGTAAGCCCTCTGAAATCTTGTTTATGACCAAGAAATTGGTCATTCGTTCAAGTCGTTGGCGTGCCATACCAATCCTCCCGTTTTATGAAATGTTCGTAATGCCAAAATCGTGTTGGTCGTAATTATAGACTATTTCGTGTAATATCCAATCATGGTAGAAATAGATACCTCAGGTAAGAAAGTTAAAGAAATCGTCTCACAGCTACATAAAGTTTACGAAGAGCCAAAAACAGAGCTTGATAATTGGGAAAATCCGATTCAGTTTATGGCTTCTGTAATATTAAGTGCTCAAGCTACAGATAAGGGGGTCAATAAAGCGACTCCAGCGCTTTTTGCAAAATATAAAACTGCCACTGATTTTGCCAACGCCGATATAGATGAGCTAATGAAGTTAGTTTCATCTATAAACTTTTATAGAGTAAAGGCTCAAAGAATAATCGATGCCAACAAATTTGTAATTGAAAATTTTGGCGGAGAATTACCCGCAGACATAAATAAACTTGTCTTGATTCCAGGCATCGGCCGTAAAAGCGCAAATGTAATTATGCAAGAAGCCTTAGGTGTTGAAGCCGTCGGTATGGTTGTTGATACGCACATAACACGCTTATCTAATAGATTGGGTCTACAGCCTTACGATAATCAAAAAGATGCAGTCAAAATTGAACAAAAATTAATGGAAACATTTCCACAAGAGGAATGGAGATTTTTATCTCAGGCTATGGTTTTGCATGGGCGATATGTTTGTACAGCCAAAAAACCGAAATGTAGCGAATGCGTGCTAAATAAGCTTTGTCCTAGCGCTTTTAAAATCCCTGGGGCGCAATAAATTTCAATTATTTTAGGTTTACACTTAAAGTGCTATTCTTCTAGTGATGACATCTGCCCAATCTATAGTTTCTTCACCTACTAACGCTGCAATAGCTCCCAAAAGCTTTAAAAAAGTTGTTTTTTTTGACCTTAAAGATTGGGAAAAAGACGAAATAAATAAAATAATGCCGCAATTCGAAATTAAACTGTGCGAAGACCCTCTAAACATCGAAAACGCTTCACAGTTTTCTGACGCCGAAGCTATATCCACATTTATAAATTCTGATTGTAGTGCAAAAGTTTTAGAGACGTTTCCAAACCTGCAACTTATTACGACGCGCTCGACTGGTTACGATCATATAGATATGGAATATTGCAAAGCCCACGGAATAAATGTTGCGAATGTTCCATCATACGGATCAAACACTGTAGCAGAACACGCAATGGCTTTAGTTTTAAGCCTTACCCGTCGCGTTGTCGAATCCGTAGACCGAGTACGCCGAAATGACTTTACTCCTGATGGCCTTACAGGTATTGATTTAATGGGTAAAGTAATGGGGGTTATTGGTACAGGTAAAATTGGTCAGAATGTTGCTAAGTACGCATCTGCTTTTGGCATGAAAGTCTTGGCTTTTGATCTAAAGCCCAACCCAGAACTGGCCGATAAATTTGGCTTCACCTATGTTGATATGGATTTACTTTTAGCAAAAAGCGACGTTGTATCTTTACACGTTCCATATTTACCAACGACGCATCACATTATTAATAAATCAAACATACTTAAAATGAAAAAAGGCGCATACCTAATTAATACAGCCCGCGGAGGACTAATCGAAACCGACGCATTGTTTGATGCCCTTAGAACTGGTCATTTAGCTGGAGCTGGCCTAGACGTTTTAGAAGAAGAAAAATTCCTAACAGAAGAGGCTGAGCTTTTACACAAAGACTCGCATGGAAATGTCGACTTTAAAATTGCGCTCGAAAATCACATGCTCGCATATTTGCCAAACGTCGTTATGACTCCACATAATGCATTTAATTCTAAAGAAGCCTTGCAAAGAATTATAGTAACAACCGTTGATAATATTGTTTGCTTTGCAAAGGGCAAGTGTGAGAATATACTAAAATAAATCCACTTGGATTTTTGTTTTTGCTCTGCCCTACTTAAATAAATCATGATATACGACACAATAATAATTGGAGCTGGAGCTGCTGGATGTTCAGCCGCTGTTTACGCTACAAGGTATAACTTAAAAACTTTAATGCTTGGAGGTCCGATGCCAGGTGGTTTAATAACCGAAGCATTAGATGTAGAAAATTACCCTGGCTATATTTCTATTCCTGGTTTAGAGCTCGGCAATAAATTTATAGAACATGCAACCAAGCTCGGGGCTGAATATAAAATAGAGATCGTAGAGTCTATTATAAAGAATGGCAGCGATTTCATAGTGAAAACTAATGCCGAAGGGTACCAAACTAGGTCAGTAATTTTGGCTACTGGTACACACCATAGAAAATTAAACATACCAGGTGAATATGAATTGTCTGGTAGAGGTGTAAGTTATTGTGCAACTTGCGACGCGCCATTTTTCAGAGGAAAAACTGTAGCAGTAATAGGTGGTGGCAATAGTGCCGTAGAAGGTGCTCAAGACATAGCAGTTCATGCCAAACATGTCTATTTGATCTCTAGAAGTTCACTGAAAGCTGCGCCATTTTATGTCACTCAACTTAGAACTAAAAGTAACATAACTGAGATTCCTGATACAAATTTAAAGGAAATAAAAGGCACTAATATAGTAGAAAGTGTACTCTTGGACAAACCCTACAATAATAGCGATAGCTTAAAAGTTGACGGTGTATTTGTTCAAATCGGTTATATCCCTAAGAATGAATTGGCTATATCAGCTGGAGTAGAAGTCACAGAATATGGCTACGTAAAGGTAGACCAAGGAATGGGTACCAATATAAAGGGTATATTTTGTGCAGGAGATTTAAATAATGGTTCAAATCAGTTGCATCAGCAAGTTACATCCGCTGCTGAAGGTGCAATAGCTGCTCAAAGTGCATACCGTTTTTTGCAGGGTATGGACTACATCGTAAACGCTTAATCCTCTTTAAATAAGCTTTTCTAGTATAATTTACGCATTATGGATTCTAAGCCTAAATGTTATGTGGGCATGAGCGGTGGGGTTGATAGCTCTGTTGCGGCCTACGTACTTAAAAATAGTGGGTATGAGGTGCATGGCATTTATGCCAACTGCTTTTATGATGATGCTCAGTGCCGCAATAGTGAAGACCACAAAGATGCTGTTAAGGTCGCTAGTAACTTAGGTGTTAAATTAGATACTAAGGATTACAGATCAAATTATCATGACAATGTTTTGAGCTACTTTTATTCGGAGTATTCAAACGGCAGGACGCCTAATCCTGACGTGTTATGTAATTCTGAGATTAAATTTGGAGTTATGGCAAATGACATATTCGAATTAAGTAAGGAGAATTATCTTGCAACTGGGCACTATGTCGGTCGCGTTGATCTAGGTCATAACGAACTAGCCGCATATCTGCTGGCTAGCAACTTTACTAAACCTGCGATAGATAAGATAAGTGGCTTGATATCTGACCCTAATGATATGCGACGAACATTCCTCTTCTCTGGAAAGGATGACACTAAAGATCAGTCATATTTTTTATATCGCCTATATGACAAAACAGAAAATTTGGGTAGGTATATCTTTCCCTTATCAGAGCTGACAAAACGCGAAGTCAGAGACTTAGCAAGATCAATTGGAATAGACGTTGCCGGTAAGCCGGACAGCCAAGGTATTTGTTTTATTGGTGATGTTAAGTTAAGAGAGTTTATAAAAGACCATGTGAAAGGTGTTGAAGGTGATGTTGTTGATTTGCACGGAAATGTAATCGGAAAACATTCCGGAATTCAACTGTATACTATCGGTCAGCGGCATGGTTTTACTATATACGCCTATTCTGGCAGACCATACTATATAGTAGAGAAGATTTTAGATAAGAATATTTTGGTTGTCGGAAATAGAGAAGATGCATCGACAACTAAATTTAATATTTCTAACTTATGCTTTCCACACTATATAGATAACTTTTTAGAGGAGTTCAATAATGGAGACTTAACTGTTAGGGTTAGGAACCTTGGTAGAAAAATTAAATGCAAAGTTAAATTGATTACCGAAAAAGATTCGGCTGAAAAAAAATATGAAGTCGAATTGTCAGAACCTGAGTTTGGAGTTTCGGCTGGCCAAAGTGCTGTGTTCTATTTAGGTCGGCTAATGTTGGGTGGTGGGGTAATAGAATCTTCATTAAAAATTTAGGGCAAATAACTTCCACAAAAATTTCTAATAAAAATTTTGGACAGGCACTTCACTAAAAACTGCTCCCAAATACTACTTGACACTTTTGTGCTCATTATTGTTAAATAAGTATAAGGACAGTGTAAGTTAGAAAAATTAAAAAATGAGCAAAACAAGTACTCACAATAAAACTTATCTTTCCTTATTAGAAAACAGCCTTCACGAGCTATTCAGTCCTCGTTCTAAAAAAGCACTCCTCGATTATGATCAGCTAAAGTTAATCGATCCTAAACAATTAAATGTTATTGATTGGGAACAATTGAAACTTATTGATTCGAAAGAATTAGCTCTATTAGATGTAGCTGTTCTTTCTATTTTCTTCCAATATATAGGCGCATTCTTTTTGACTTTATCACTTGGCTTTATGGTGTCTTTTGGAGTGTTTACACTTCATAACTCTATAAATTCAGTTGTCTTAGCCGAAGGGAATCCTTCAAATGCTAATGTTTATGCTCAGGCTCCTGTTTCTCACTCAAAGCGAGTAGAGCTAGCTTCAGCTGTTGTAGAAGTTGATTATGTTTCAAGATCAAGCTTCGCTGTATTAGACGAAAAGCCTGTTGTTGAGGCTGAAGTCGAAAAATCGGTTCTTGGCGCTTCCACTAATGAAGAGCCAGTAGTCTTAGTTGCGCCAAATTCATGCTCATTTAGAGTGGTAGAAGGCAAAAAGATTGTAAGAATTTCAAGTGGAAGCCAGTACGCTCCATCTAAAGTATTCAAACTATGTGTTGATTCAGCTGAAAAATCATCAGCATACTCATGGAGCCTAGATTCAAAAACTACCGATAATAACAGTGATTGCGTAACTTCTTACGAAATAGCAAACATCGCAAATATTGATGCATCAGTCTTAGATGAAACAGGAAATACAATCGCTTCCTGTGATTTAAGTTTAGTTAAAAGCGCCATAATGGCGGCAAATTAATATGGAATTCTCAGTACTAAACTTAAATTCAACCAAATTTTTTGCCTATATTTTTTCATCTTTAATGCTCTTTATGGTGGTGGCCATAAGTGCTCCCCAGATGTATTCTGACGCAGCGAGACCTGCATACGCGAGTCAGAAAGAAGTAGTTGTATTGCAGTGTGAAATTCGCTAGAATAACCGTTGCTTAGTTGGTTGAACAAAAATTCTCCAACATTCTAGCGAAAATTCGCACAAGCCCAGACATAACTAACTAAAACAGAAGCCTTTCTGGTTTTTGTTTTTTTGAGTTTTTGTCCACCTAAATAGGGTGTAAGCGAGTAGCTCATTTATAATTAAAGAGATTTTTTTACAGTCATATAAAATCATTTTTTATTAATTTATTAAAATTAAAAACAGCAAACCAATCGAGTTTTGATTGGTGAAAAGAATTCTATTTGAGAGTTTGATCCTGGCTCAGGATTAATGCTGACGGCGTGCCTAATCTATGTAAGTTGATGGTTTACCAGCAATGGTATTCCATGGCAGACGAGTGAGTAACGCGTAGGAATCTACCCTTAAGATGGGGATAACCTCGGGAAACTGGGGATAATACCCAATGTGATCGCAAGATTAAAGCGCGAGCGCTTAAGGATGAGCCTGCGTCCTATCAGCTAGTTGGCGGGATAAAAGCCCACCAAGGCTATGACGGGTAGGGGGCGTGAGAGCGTGAACCCCCACGATGGCACTGAGATACGGGCCATACACCTACGGGTGGCAGCAAGTAGGAATATTGCACAATGGGACGAAAGTCCTGATGCAGCGACGCCGTGTGAAGGAAGAAGGCTTTCGGGTTGTAAACTTACGTTAAAAAGGAGCGGCAAACTTCGTGCCAGCAGCAGCGGTAATACGGGGGCTCCTAGCATTATCCGGTTTTATTGGGCGTAAAGAGTTCTGTAGGTGGTGTGGTAAGTTACAGGTTAAAACCTCCGGCTTAACCGGGGATGTGCTTGTAATACTGTCACACTAGAGGCAAACAGGGGAAAGTAGAACGCATGGTGTAGTGGTAAAATACGTTGATATCATGCGGAATACCGAAGGCGTAGGCAGCTTTCTGGGTTTGTCCTGACACTGAGAGACGAAAGCGTGGGGAGCAAAACGGATTAGATACCCGTGTAGTCCACGCCGTAAACTATGTCCACTAGATTCGTGGGTTTGATTTATCAAACTTGCGTGTCGCAGTTAACACATTAAGTGGACCGCCTGAGGAGTACGGTCGCAAGGCTAAAACTCAAAGGAATTGACGGGGATCCGCACAAGCGGTGGAGCGCCTGCTTTAATTCGATGATAACCGAAGAACCTTACCGAGGTTTGACATGCAACTGCAAGCTCTATGAAAGTAGAGCCTCCTTCGAGGGTGTTGCACAGGTATTGCATGGCTGTTGTCAGCTCGTGTCGTGAGATGTACAGTTAAGTCTGGTAACGAGCGCAACCCTTACTGCTAGTTGTATCACTCTAGCGGAACTGCCCTGGCAACAGGGAGGAAGGCGAGGAAGACAACAAGTCAGCATGGTCCTTATACCTCGGGCAAGACAGGCGCTACAATGGCCAGTACAATGGGCAGCCATACAGTAATGTAGAGCTAATCTCATAAAGCTGGTCTCAGTTCAGATTGAGGGCTGAAACTCGCCCTCATGAAGTTGGAATCGCTAGTAATCGTAGGTCAGCTATACTACGGTGAATACGTTCTCGGATCTTGTACACACTGCCCGTCAAGTCAGCAGAGTTGGGAATACCCGAAGTATCTATTAAATTAGGTCCTAAGGTAGGCTCAGCGATGAGGATTAAGTCGAAACAAGGTAGCCCTAGGGGAATCTGGGGCTGGATCACCTCCTTTAAAGGAGAAAAATTTCGGTTTATTGAATCCCGGCTCGCAAGAGTCAATCAATAAACGGCTTTACGTGGAGCTAATCACTTCAGTATTGTCACAAAAGCTAGCTTCTCATGCTAGCTCTAGATAGCTTTTTGCGTGAGGCTAAACGCATAACCGAATTCTTTTCACCGCTCAGATCTTGATTGAATATCAAGTAAAAAGCGCTCGCAAGCGCGCTTTTTGTAATAAAAATCTCTTTAAAATTAACAAACGAAGGCCGCAATTAAATGCGGCTTTTTTTGTTGCCTAAAAGTTAAGATAGGATTGCAAATTTTTATTTAATTCATGCGAGTTTAAGGGTATACTAAATTAGTATATTAAACCTAACTGCCCATGAGGAACTTACTTAACATTTTCGCTTCACTGTTTCTATTGATATCAATTGTGATTGCTGGGGATGTGCTGCTTGGCTTTTTAGGATTCCATAAGACAGATAATTTAATAATGGGCGAGGTTTTAACCCAAACAGCTGGCGCAGAAACCGGGAATTTTGTGAGTCCGGTTGAACTTAAAACGAGCGCGGTTGTTCCTTCTGTTCTTGCTGCCACAACTGCAGTAACTCCGATAACTACAGCTTCAATTCTAAAATCTTTTTCGTGGGAAGAAATTTCTACCAAACTAAGAGCTTTGCCTGATTTTTATTTCAGCGAAGATGTCCAATTCTATAAAGATGCAAATATCAGTGGTTCAGCATTTATCGAAAACAATTTAGAAGTTGGGGAAAAGTTAAAAGTTCACGATGACGCAAAAATTAAAGGTAATCTTACTGTTGAAGGAGAAAAAATTTCAATTAATGGAGAGAAATATATTTTTCCGGACGAGCAGGGTGTCGGATCGTTAACTAACGATGGCGAAGGTAATTTATCGTGGGCAAGTATCGCTAACAGTATTACAACCTTTTTAGGGCTTAGTGATACTCCAAATTCGTACTCGTCGAACGAAGATAAAATTGTGCGTGTAAATACTGCAGGCACTGCTTTAGAATTTGTAGATCTATCTAGCTTAGGCGGAGTTACATCTGTCACAAATAGTGACGGAACACTTTTGATTTCTCCCACAACTGGCGATGTAATTGCGTCGTTGAACTTGGGGAATGCCAATTCTTGGTCTGCCGCTCAAACCTTTTCTTCTAATACATATTTTTCTGATAGCAGCGCTATTAGTTCATCCGGAAATTTAGGAATTGGAACGACTGCCCCAAGCTCAAAGTTAACTTTAGTTGGCGGAGATTATTTGCATAATGCAAGCGGGTCACTTTCATTAACGGGGACATATACCGCACCTGGTAATACTGAGGATGTTTATGTTCAGGGTAGATACGCTTATTTAGCGTCCGATTCAAACGGATTTTATATTGTCGATATTAATAATCCTGCAGCTCCTGCTTTAGTTTCTAATATAAATACAGCTGGGGTTGCATATGGTGTTTATGTTTCAGGTAGGTATTTGTATGTGGCAGATGGAACAGCTGGGCTTTTAATTTATGATGTAACTAATCCAAACTCACCTGTAAGAGTCGGTTTATATAATACTTCAGGCCAAGCTAGAAAGGTCACTGTTTCTGGAAATTACGCGTATGTAGCAGATTACACAGGCGGGTTAGATGTAATTGATGTTACTAATCCAAGAAATCCAACTTTGGTCTCAGCTACTAGTACTACATTAGCTTTAGATGTTTACGTAGCTGGCAGATATTTATATTTAGCAGATGGGTCAAATGGGCTTGTAACTTATGATATTACAAACCCGGCCTCGCCAAGTTTGGTATCTACCCAAGCGATGAGTGGAACAGCTCGAGATATATATGTGTCGGGCAAATATGCTTACGTTGCCGCATCTGATATATCGGCTGCGCTAAGAATATTCGATATAAGCAATCCCAGTTCGCCTTCAGCCACAGGGTCCGTATCAATTAGTCAGCCTTTAGGAGTTGTTGTTTCAGGTAGGTATGCGTATGTCGCAGATGGAACCGGCGGTGGCGGGATGAGGGTTGTGGACATTAGTAATCCTACAGCTCCAGTTATTGCAGCTTCCTATGTTTCTGCAACATTTGGCGCTACGAGTGTTTATGTATCAGGCAAATACGCATATTTGGCTGATAATGATACGGGGCTTGAAATTGTTGGAATTAATGGGGATGATACACCGGCTGTAACCACGGGCAATTTATCATCAGGGAATATTACTGTTTTAGACAGTGCGGATATCGGAAATAATTTAAATATACGAAACAGTGTTAACGTCGGTGGAAGAGCTAACTTTAGCGGAATGGTCGCAATCGGAGTTTCGAGCCCACAAACTGCATTAACGATTGCACAGTCAAGCACAGGTGATCTTCTAAATTTACTGAACAATTCAACTAGCTTATTTATTGTTAAAGGTAACGGAAGAGTTGGTATTGGAACTACAGCTCCGGAGTCGCTATTATCACTCGCAGGTGGAGCAACAATTGGGGCAGGTTATACGGGTATTGGAATTTCAGCTCCACTAAACGGACTTTTAGTTCAGGGGAATGTTGGTTTAGGTACTACCAACCCGAGTGAAAAGCTAAATTTAGTAGGGGGGAACTTTTTACATAAGGCGAGTGGTGACCCAGAATTAATTGCGACTGTATCAAATGTGGCACAAGATGTTGTCGTTGTTGGTAAGTACGCATATATTGCGGATCAAAATCAAACCGCCGCATTAAGGATTTTAGATATAAGTAATCCTTCGAGTCCTTCTCAAGTTGGATCTGCTAATATTGGTGGATTTAATCAGGCAGATGAAGTCTTCGTTTCAGGTAGTTACGCATATTTAGCAGCTTTATCTAATGGAACTAAGATTATTGATATAAGTAACCCTTCAAGTCCAACGGTTGTTGCTTCGATTGCCGCCGGGAGCAGCGTTAGAGGTGTTTTTGTACAGGGTAACTATTTATACACTATAGACAGCGGAGTTGTAGGTGATGCATTGAAGATTTATGACATAACTGTTCCTACAAGTCCTAGACTTGCAGGGTCGTATGGAAGTGTTTTGTATGGTGTATATGTTTCGGGTAAATATGCTTATTTAGCTCAGCATAGTGGGGGAATGTTAATTGTTGATATTAGCGATCCGTCGAGTCCCAGTTTAGTTGGTACTTATGACACTCCAGGCGCAGCGCTAAAGATTACGGTTGTTGGTAAGTATGCGTATATAGCTGATCTTGATGGTGGTTTGCAGATAGTTAATATATCAAACCCAGCATCGCCAGTTTCTGCCGGTTCTTATGCTACTACAGATTCGGCATATGATGTTAAAGTTGCCGGAAATTACGCTTATATTGCAGAAAATGGTACGAATAATTACTTCGAGATAATTGATATATCAAACCCAGCATCGCCGGTTTTAGTTTCTACCGTAGGCACTACAGAATCATATGGAATTGATGTAGCCGGAAAGTATGCTTATATTGCAGATCGAAGTGCCGGAACAAAAATTTATGATATTAATGGGGTTGATACTCCATCATTGGTAGCTGGAGCTGTAGAGACAACAGATCTTAATGTAACAAATAATTTATCAGTCGATAATTATCTATTGGCGAATAGTTTAGGTATTGGTCGCGGTGGTGCAAAGATTGAAGGAACCGTTGGTATCGGAACATCATCGTCACAATCTGCACTGACAGTCTCGCAAAGAGGCTCAGGATTTATTTTTAATGTATTAGATGGAAATACAAGTGTATTCACTGTTGAAGATGGCGGAAATGTAGGAATCGGAACAAGCGACCCGGGAAGTAAATTATCAATTGCTAATTTGGGCACTGGAACGGGTACAACGCTTGTTATTGATTCAAGTGGCAATGTGTTCAAAGATTCATCTTCCGAGCGCTATAAAATGAATATAGAACCTTTAAACGTGGATTTTGAAAAGGTTCTCGAACTTCAACCAAAGGAATATGACTTCAAAGATAGTGGTATACATACAATTGGTTATATTGCGGAAGAAGTTGAAGCACTTGGCGGGTTGGATGATTTATTGATTTACGACAATCAGGGCCGAGTCGATGGATTTAAATATGACCGTCTTCCAATTTACACATTAGAAATTGTTAAAGGTTTAAATGAACGAGTTGAATCACTTGAAGAACGTGTAAGTAATTTAGAATCAAAAGCGGGTGTGTTAGGAGATTCAGATGATGCAACTGATTCCGAAGGGGTTGCTGATGAAAGCGTTAGTGACTATTACGGAATAATTGTTGTAGATGAAGATGGCGATGTAGAAATAGAAAATAACGTTGAAGTTAGAGGTCTATTACGCGCCGCAAAGATAAATATTTCAGAAAATTCAGAAGCAGTAGGAAAGGCAGTGATTCGTGCGGGTCAAACTTCGGTTGAGGTGGGTAGTGCAACTTTAACTGTTGATTCGGTAATTTTTGTTACTCCAGATTCTCCTGTGACTATCTCTGCAAAGAAAACTGATTACGATAAATTTGAAGTTAAATTAGATAAATCATATGACTACGATGTCAACGTAAATTGGATCGTTATTAACTAAAATTCTTTTTATTCTTAACTCAATTTCAGCTATACTAAATTAGTATCCTATAAACAAAGGACAGGGCTTTGTGTTGTTGGATAGGAACCTATTAAATGAAAAGGTTTTTAAACATCTTTGCAACCTTGTTTTTGTCTATTTCGCTTATTGCGGTAATAAACGTATTTGTAAATGTATTCGAAGCGAAAAATAATGGTTATGAAGCAGAATTTCCAATAGATCCTAAAGTTAAAGCGGCTTCTGTTACGTATGAAATTGCTGATTCTCCTCAAAGTGCCTATAGTGCTGAGGCAAAAACGACTACAATTAATAACTCAATTTATTCAGATAGCAATGTATTAAAAGACTTCTTAGTATGGAAAGATTCTGAACCCGGTTTGGTTAAGAAAGCTGAGGTTATTCCAGATACATATTTTGATGAGGATGCGCAATTTGAAAAGCGCTTGAATGTAGCGGGAAATGGATTAATCGAAGGTGGCTTAGCAATAGGCGGTCGATTAAGAGTTGACGATGAAGCAACATTTGAAGATAAAGTTACGATTGATAATGATGAAGTTGAGATAAATGGTGTTCGATATTATTTTCCGGAAGAACAGGCAGCGGATGATGGTTATGTTTTAGCAAATGATGGCGAAGGTAATTTAGATTGGATTTCACAAGAAGAAATATTCCCAGGCATATCAGGTACCGATAACAGATTAGCAAGGTTTAACGATGCAGGAACAGGAATCGAAGATTCTTCGATTGATGATTTATATTCTGGTGGTGTTGCCTTAACAATTGATTCGGATGGAGGCATTGGAATTGGGACAACTGTGACATTGTATGATTTCGAGGTTAATGGTACTTCAAACTTCACAAGCTTTTTCTTAAATAGCGTTTTAATAACCGCTACTGCATCTGAAATCAATTCATTAAGTGGATTTTCAGCAGATGCAGGTGCCGTTACATTCGGTGATGGTTCAGGAATAACAAACGATCAGGCAAATTTTTATTGGGATGATTCTTCTGATAGTTTAGGTATCGGAACAAGTGCTCCGACTCAAGCGTTAGATGTTGATGGGGGAATACGTACAACCGATGATGTTTATATCGGATCGATCGGATTAAATGATACAACCGGAACGGCTACATCCGGGGCTTCGAGGATTGGTGTTTTCGATGAGTTTCAAAATACGAACTCGACTAACCTTCAAGATGTTTTAGATGATCTTGATGCTTCGATTACTACGTTCGCAGCTGGGGCAGGAGATATCGAAGCAGTCGGATCGATGGCAGCAGGCGAAACATTTAATAGCGCGTCAGCCGACGATCAATGGTTAGGATTAGGTGCAAGCGCCGGACGAATTGAATTCGACGACCAAACAACCGATGAAGTTAACATTTTAAATGCAAGATTGGGAATTGGAACAACAGTTCCCACAGAAACATTACATGTTGCTGGAACAGCATTAGTTACCGGAGAAATAACAGCTTCATCTGGCGTAAATATTGGCTTAAACCAGGATGCAAATCTTATAAGTACATCCTCGGTAGGAGCTTCTTCTACAACACTATTTATTGGTAATGAATCCATTTTAACTAGTGGGGATATTGGTGTGTCTGTCCAAGCTTGGGATACCGACCTTGATACAATGGCTGGCTTAAGTAGTGCAGACGGCAATTTTATTGTCGGGTCAGGTTCAGGATGGGTTGTTGAATCTGGAAACACTGCAAGAACATCATTAGGTCTTGGAACCGGTGATAGTCCTCAATTTGCCGGGCTTAATATAACCGGAAACACAACCCTAGGTGATGCTGCAGGTGATACAGTGACATCAAATGCAGCAAGTTGGACATTTGCAAATGATACGAACGTAACAGTATCAGGTGGAGTCGGAGGATTTAGTTTTGATACAAATACTTTGTCGATCGATTCAACAAACGATAGAGTTGGAGTAGGTACGACTGCTCCATCATATGCATTTGAAGTTAATGGAAGTGCTGGTGGTATTGCTATTACGCGCACAAACGATACAGCGTCAATAGAGCCATTTCTCTTATTTAGAAAAGGAACAACTCCGGTTGATATAGCTCAGATAAGAGCGATTGATGGTGGAGGGTTAAGGTTTACAAATGGAAATGCGTCAACTGAATGGGCCAGAATTTCAAGTACTGGCAATGTTGGAATTGGAACAACAGTTCCGAGAAGCTTACTTTCAGTTGCAGGTGGAGTAGAAGTTGGTTCAGGATATACAGCTACAGGTGTATCAGCTCCAACAAATGGATTAATTGTCCAAGGTGCGGTTGGAGTAGGAACTTCTAACCCTACAAGTGGGGTTGCCCTAGATGTAAATGGAACGATAAAAATTTCCGGGGGATCTCCAGGCGCAAATAAAGTTTTAATTTCAGATGCGAATGGGGTTGCCAGCTGGACAAGCTTATCGGCGGGGGGAGTTGGAGTTTCTTCAATAACAGGAACCACAAATCAAATTACTGCGTCGGCATCAACGGGGGCTGTAACTCTAAGTTTGCCGTCGACATTAATTGCACCTGGAACGTTCCAGTCACTCGGGAATATCACATTCGGTGATGCGGCAGCAGATACAGTCACATCGAATGCTTCAAGTTGGACATTTGCAAATGATACAAATGTGACTCTATCAGGCGGATTAGCCGGACTTAGTTTTGATACAAATACACTATCAATTGATGCAGCAAACGATCGGATTGGAGTTGGAACAACAACTCCAGGAGCAAAATTAGATGTAGCAGGATCAGCCAGATATCTTGCAACTAACACACTTCCAACCGGTGGAGGAAAAGGTTTGGAACTTTGGTATTATCAGACCGGCGATTATGGTCTTGTATTATCCTACGACAGAGGCACAAATGCCTATCAAGACTTGAGGGTGGCTGGTAGTTCTATTGGCTTTGAGGAGGGTTCGACAAGAATAATGACGATTGATGGCGGAAATGTCGGTATTGGAAACACTGCCCCACAGGAGCTTTTAAGTTTATCTTCGACTACTGATCCGACTTTTAGAATTGATCCTGGTAATAATACTACTGTTGATCCGACTATCGCACTGTATGATACTTCGACTACTGCTGGCTTTGAGCTTATTTATGATAATAGTGTCGGTTCTACGGCATTCAGAAATCTCTATGATAACGCTGCGGGAGATATGTTCTTTCAAACAAGAACCGGCGGAACTGTATTCGATAGATTGATGATCGATAACTCTGGAATTATTGGTATTGGTACGACAGTTCCGACAGATACAGTGCATGTGGCAGGAGATATTTTAGCTACCGGGGGTTTTCATGTTGGCGCTGATGCTACTGCTAACTACCTAACCGATGCATCATCAGGAGCATCTTCGGCAACTTTGTACATTGGTAATGAATCAATTTTAACCAGCGGAGATATAGGATCATCGGTTCAAGCATATGATGCTGGTCTAACTAGCATTGCAGGTTTAACAACGCTCGCAGATAGAATGATTTATACGACGGCATCAGATACGTATGCTGTTACAACACTTACTTCTTTTGCCAGAACATTGCTTGATGATACCGATGCCGCAACCGCAAGAACAACTCTAGGTTTGGTTGCGGGCGGTGCAGGCGATATATGGGTGGAAAAAGCAGGCGACACAATGACAGGAGATTTAACTATAAGTGGTGGTAACTTAAGCTTAAATAATGGAACTTCGAATATAGTTGATTGGAGTGCAAATGGTGTTGCTGCACCAACTTTCACTTCGCGAAGTGCGGGAACTAAAGTGGTTTTATATCCTGCAGTTTCTGCTTCTGCCGTAGATTATGCGCTTGGTATACAAAGTAGCAGTATGTGGTTTTCTATTCCTCAAAATGCTGTTGGTAATGTTTTCAGATGGTATGGGGGAACAACTGAAATCGCTACACTTGACGGTACAGGAGCATTCCAAATTGACGGCGGCCTTAATGTAGATGGAGCTACAAGCGATATAGCTGGAGCTTTGAATATGTCCCAAAATGGTACTGATGTTTTGGATTTTTCTTTTGCTTCTACGAATGATGCGCGTGGAATTTCGTTTAACAACCGTACTGCATTATCTGCTGATTCCAGTGATGGCTATTTAAGATTAAACAACAGTTCCGAATTTACTAATGGAGTTTATACTCCTGGGAATTTAAGAGTTGATGGGATTTATCTCGCAGATAGTTCTGTCCCTGCCGCAAGTGCTCCGCAATATACTTTTGATGGTGATACAAATACCGGAATGTACAGAAGTGGTGTAGACAATATAGGCTTTGCAACAGGTGGAACACAAAGAGTCAATATTAATAGCCTTGGATATGTTTCTATTAATTTACCTTCAGCCAATGACCCTCTAGATATTTATTATAGTCAGCCAAGCTCTGCGACAAATAATGCGGTCCAGGTTGATGCTGAAAATACAATTGCAGATACAAGTAGCATTATAAACCTGCAAGGGATCGAGGTCGATGTCGCTAATAGTGGGGGTGATAGTGCGGGAAGCACTATATACGGTATTTCTGCTGTTGCTTCAAATACACAATCAAGCACGGCTGTAATTTCCCAAACTACCTACGGTGTTTATGGAGCAGCCGTTGGAAACGCAAATGGTCAGAGTACTACATATGGAGTTTACTGTTCTGCTTCAGGAGCAGATAACAACTACTGCGGTGGAAATCAAACTTGGACACAGTTTTCTGATGCTCGTGTAAAAACCGATGTATCTACAATAAGTAATGCGCTAGATATTATTGAATCGCTTAGAGGAGTCAGATATCGCCGTACAGATGATGGATCGACTAATTTGCATGTTGGATTTATAGCCCAGGAAGTACTACCATATTTGCCTGAAGTTGTTTACTACGATCCTAATATAGACAGATATTCCATGGGATACGCAGAAATTACACCAATTCTTGTAAATGCAATGCAAGAGCAGCAGATTCAAATTGATAAAATTATAAATTCATCTCCAGATTCTCCGGAGCACGACGAAGTTTTTGCAGTGAAAATAGACCAACTTGAAAAGAATCAACAAGCTCAGCAAGCTTCGATAAATGAAATCCTACAAAAATTATTAAGATTAGATGCTCTAGAGACTTCTGTTGCAAATTTAGGAACCCGACTAGATCAATTAGCCGCAAAACTAAATGTAATTGATGAAGCTATGGCATTCGTAAAAGGTGCAGGTGATGCATTAGCTTCATTGGTAATTAAAGTTCCAACTGTATTTAATGATATGGCCTTCTTTGAAGGCCCGATTAAAGTTAATGCTGATACTTCAGAAACTGTTGAGATTCCAAAAGGCACTTTGAAGGCCAAGATTACTTTTAATAAGAGCTTTCCACAAAAGCCGACAATTTATTTGAACTTTATAGATACAATCCCGGTTGAATATAAGCTGGTTGATATAAATGAGAATGGATTCAGTATTAGCTTTGAATCTCCAACTGCTAAAACGCTTAAGATTCAGTGGCTAGCGATTTTGAGAGACATTAATGGGCAGTCGCCTTCGTTACAAATTATTGAGTCGGAGGATGGCGAAGAAGATGAAGAGCCAATCGTTGATTTAGGAGAAGATATTTTAGAGTCTGATCCAGTTCAAGAGGCTAGCACTTCACAAGAAGTTGAAGAAGATTCATCCGGTTTTGCGGAACCTATTTCTGAAGCTCCAGATACAGATGCAGAAGGAATAGTAAGTACAAGCAGTTCAGATGACTCAAATGGTATTGCGATAGGCGGAGTTTCAGTAATTGAAGCTGGATCAACATCTGTTGAGGTTGAAACATCGCAGTTAACAGATGACTCTTCGGTTTCAGTGACTACTGATTCACCGGTTTTATTGAAAACTTCTAGAATCGATGGTACTAAATTTGAAATTAGTGTCGACCAGCCGTATCCGTTTGATATAAATATAAACTGGGAAATTCAAAGCTCTGAATAAAGCCGATTTTCTGCTAAAATACTAGAGTTTCAAAAATTGTAGGTGATTAGCTTAAGTGGTTTATCCCGCAAGGAGCTACAAGAGTGAGCCGACAAACTGGGTGTTAGATTTTTAATCTGGGCGATTAGCTCAGGTGGTTAGAGCGCCAAACTGATAATTTGGAGGTCGTTGGTTCGAGTCCATCATCGCCCACCAGATTAAAAATCTAATACTAAGGAATGAAGCGTCGTCCATTGCGGCCCACCACATTTATATTTACCCCCTCCCAACCCATAGCATTGCTTTTACCCCTACATTTTGTACAATTTACGCATCTCGAAATCAGCATTCTAAGCACTTGGAGCAGAGAGATGTTTGCTGTTGATGACCATAAGTTCGTTCCCGGAGAGGAAATCTATATGAGTGGACAACAATCTGAAGCTCAAAAGAAGGCCCTCGAAGAAATAGAGGCAAAAGAGGATCAGCGGCTTTTGAATGAAACTGGCAAGACCCGAGCACAAGAGCGGGCTGGCTCGTTAGGCTCTGCCTCGTTAATCATTATTTTCGGGGTGGTCGCCATGGTGCTCGTAGGTTTGGGTCTTTGGGTAGTATTTGGTGGACGTTTGTTCGGCTAATTTCGAGACTCTGCGGATGAAGATATCATTTATATGCGTAAACGCAGAAAAAATGTTTATCCGATTCCGCAGAGTTTTACTTTATAATGTCACTATGCTTTTAATTGATAAATTCGATTTCAGTCTGTTTTCTCTTCCAAAAATAAAATTACACATTAGATATTTGATACCATTACTTTTTGCTGGCAAAAATTTTGTAATAGTAATCGATGGAATAAAAGTTTTAATTCGACCCAGAACTTTTGATTTATATATTGTCGCTGAAATTTTTCTTGAAAATTCATATCTGATTCCACAGCTAAAAGGTAAAACCCTCGAAAATATTATAGATTTAGGAGCAAATATCGGAGTGTTCACTTTATGGGCAGCTAAAAACTATTCTCCCAAAAAAATTGTTTCAGTCGAAATGGAAAGTGAAAATGCCAGTCAACTCAATAAAAATATTAAGAATAATAGCGAAACCTTAAATACAGAATTTAAAGTCGTTAATAAAGCTGTTTATTCAGAAAATAAAGTCTTAAGTTATGAAAAAGTTCCTGTTAATCGGGGTATGCACACCCTTAAAGAAAATAGCGGTAAGAACTCTGTTCAAACAATTACATTAAAAGAAGTAATAGAAAATGACTTTTCTATGGTTGATCTATTGAAAATCGATATAGAAGGATCAGAAAAATATCTTCTAAATAAAGATAATGAGGCGATTTTTAAACAAAAGGTAAAGTATTTAGCTATGGAAGTTCACGTTGATGAACATTTTACGATTGCAAATGTTGAAAGTTATTTCGATAGCATAGGTTTTAGACATAAAACTTTTAAATCTTGGACTTCGATTAATTATCTCTTTTACGCCGAAAATTCTAATATTTAAGGAATTCCTGTTAAACTTACCGCATGGAATCTAATAATTCTCCACAAGAAATCTGGCAGGCAATTACATCTGCAAAAAATCCAATATTAACGATCGACTCACGTTTTGATTTTGATGCGTTTGGCTCGGCCCTCGCTTTAAAACAGGTCGCAAAGCGTCTAGGATTAAATCTAAGACTTACTTACACAGATGTTATACCAGAGAGAGCTTTAGAATTTATTGACGTCTCAGAAATCGAACAAGAGCTTGAACCGTCTAAAATAGATTTCACCGGGCATGATTTATTAATCACAATTGATTCACAAGACTATATAAGAGCATCAAAAAGGGGCGAGTTCATTCCACCTGAAGGTATTAAAAAATTAAAAATCGACCACCACAGCGAACAAATTTACAATGCCGACTGGAATTACCTAAGACCAGCTTCATCTTCATGCCGTTTATTGTGGGAAATTTTTAAAGCTAATAATGTTGCTATAGATGCAACAATCGCTGAATTATTAGCGATAGGTCTATTAACTGACAGCGGGTTTTTACAATATGAATCGGTTGATTCCGAAGACTTTAGAATGATGGCCGATTTAATAGACGCCGGCTTAAATTCATCAGCTTTATATTGGAAGTTCACGTCGAATGTTCCGCTGGATAATTTAAAGTTTACAGAGCTTATATATGAGCACATGAAAGTCGATTTTGACAACAAGTGGGCGTATTCGTACTACATGCACGATGATGTTAAAAATGCAGGCATTAATAAAGAAATGGTCTTTTCGAATGGAGCTGACTTGTTAAAACGCCTAAAGGGAATAGATTTTTCTTTTATCGTTAAGCAAAGCGATTCTAATCCAAAAGATTACAGTGCAAGCTTTCGTTCACGCATACCCGAAGTAGATGTATCAGTTTTTGCCAAAGCTTTAGTAAATGGAGGCGGACACAAGATGGCCGCCGCTGGAACTATAACCGGGGTAGCCGATATTCACGAAGCGATTCAAAAGACAATCGAAGTAATTAATGCCAACCGAGCGGCGGCCTATGAAAAGTCTTCTAATTAGTGAATTCCCAAATTTTGAAAAATTTTATCCTGAATTGGACAAATTGGCCCACCTAGTTGAAGACAAAAGTAAGGTCATAAATATTACCGCCATTCGCGAGTACGAAAAAATATTCGAAAAGCACATATTGGATTCATTAATGTGTTCAAAAATCCCACTTGTAGAAGCAAAATTAGCAAAAGCCAAAGTGCTCGATTTGGGCACCGGAGGCGGCTTTCCTGGGTTACCTTTGGCCATTGTTCATAAACAATCTGACTTTTTACTGCTCGATTCAACCCGTAAAAAGCTGGCCGTTGTAGAGGAATTTGTATCCAATTTAAGTTTGGAAAATGTTGGGGTAAAGTGGGGGCGTTCGAACGAACTCGAAGATGAGTTAGGTCGAAAATTTGATGTTGTCGTTGCCCGAGGTGTTGCGTTTTTGCCGGAACTTATTTCCATATGTGAACCTCTAATGAAAGAAGACGGATTATTAGTCTTTTATAAACTTCCTGATAATGCAGAGCTAGATGCAGGGCAAATAGAAGCCGAAAAGCGTAGCCTTAAATTAAAAGAAAAATACGATTACGCAATAGATGGTTCTATTAGGGTCATCTTGGTTTACACAAAGGTTTGAATATCTTAAACTTAAATTAGGTATGAATGCATTTCTATTGGGTGATGTTTATTACTATTTGATACCTGCTATAAGCACTTTTTACCTTATTTGTTTGTATCTATTACGCAATAGAAAATCCTTGTTAGGTCTATCTCCCATAATATTTTTTATATTAATTGTCGGTGTTGTGGCGCTGTATCCTGTTGTTCTTGTTATCGTGGGTTATGAAGCTCCATATTACGCTAGTAATGTATTCTTATCTTTGATTAGTGATGGGGTTTTGGCATTTGTGTTATTGGGTATTCCCTATGTACCAATAGTAATTCCTGGGTTTGTAATATTTACATTTTTTAAAGAGGCGAGAGATGCAAATAAACCTGGGATGGAGTTAGCTCTATTAATATTATATTTAGTAATAGCTATGGTGTATGTCTTATCGATTCCAGCAATGTTGGATTGGTTCACAATTTCGATTTAATATACTTTAAGAAATCTTCTCGGTATTCTTCGTTCGATAGGGCATAGTCAATAACAGTCTTCATGTAATTTGATGGATCCCCTGTAGTTTTCCATTCTCCGCTTATTGGTTTTACTAAAACTGTATGCTCTTTTGCCATGCGGTGAATTGCATCTACCATCCATAGTTCATCATCTAATCCTAAGTTTGCATCTTTTGGTTCGAGATATTTAAAGATCTCGGGAGTTAGCAGGTATCCGCTAAAACTTACTAAGTTAGAAGGTGATTTATCTGGACTTGGTTTTTCGATTATAAAATCTAAAACATTTGAGGTGCCATCTTTTAGTTTGATCATTCCATATTTTGTTACATCTACACCAGGAATTTCTTGAGCTGGAATAACTCCTTTTATATCGTCAGAAGCTTTTTCATATTCTTCAACCATGTCTACAACGCGCGACTTTCCGAATACAACGTCGTCTGTGTAAATATATATAAATGGTTCATTGCCTATATAAGGTTTGGCGGAAAGTGCGGGGGTTCCGTTTCCATATGGAAGTTTTTTGTCTTGAGTAATAACAATTACATTTGGCAAATCGAAAACGTCTCGAACTTTATCAAATCGCTTTTCTTTACCTTGTTTTCTGAGCTGTCCATATATGTGTTGAACAGTATTATGGAAATAATCTTCATAAATAGGGCGTCCTTCTTCTGTCGTAACCATTATGATTTCGGTGATTCCGGCGGCCATACATTCTTCAATAATATAGTGAGTGATCGGTTTATCCATTATGGGAAGCATTGATTTTGGAAGTGTTTTTGTAATAGGAAGGAATCGTGTCGCGTAACCTGCGTCAGTAAGAACGGCTTTTCGCACCTTGGGTTTGGTTGAAATTTGATTTTCCATATGTAAGTTATATTGAATAGTTAAGTGGTAGTCAATTGTCTTGCGTTAGAAAACTTTTATGCTAAAATTTTCGCACGTTTGATTTTCGCACATTGTTTTTAAGTCAGCTAATCGGGATGTAGTGCAGCGGTAGCACAGGATCTGTACAGGGTGTACAGCCAGGTCGCTGGTTCGAGTCCGGCCATCCCGACTTGAAGGACTTAGTTATGGCAGGCCAAAATGCCCGACCTCTAAGCGAGGAAACTATCGGGCCGTGCTATGCAAATCGCCCGTCCATGATTAGGTCCTTCAAATTACAGAAGTTCTAGGCCACGTAGCTCAGCGGTAGAGCATTGGGCTTCCATACCCAACGATCGCGGGTTCAAATCCTGCCGTGGCCACTGGGTTTTCATTTTCAGAGGCCTTTGTTAAGGCGCATCTGAGTTGAAGACCTTCCGGTTTTTTCCTCATACGAACAGTATGAAGCCTAGAGTAAGCATAGAGACCTCCTAGGAATAATACGAGTTTGTCGTATGAGGAACCGGACGGAACATTACCCGTAAAAGCGATTTGTTTATACAGATCGCAGGCGCTTTGAGCTCGTAGAGGAGATCAAGTTATCAACACAATGACGTGTTGGCAATTTTTTCTCTTTTACGGGCTCTTTTCTTTTTTTATTGGGTAAGTCACGGTCACAAAAACATCAAAAAAGTCTAAAAAAAGACGTTCAGAATTTCCCTATTTGCAATTCACAAAAACATTACATATAATTATTCCCAGTCATTTAGTTAACGTTGTTTTATCAACCTCTTAACCAGTCTGCTTTCTTGTATTTAATTTTCAGCAGACAAGCGCCAAATTTTGATTTCGCGCTCAAATTTTTTGTTAGAAAGTTTTAAAAATTTAATCGATCATCAATTAAAGTTTCTGCCAACCTTTAATTACGTATTTTGTGAGGCGATTCTGGGCCAATAGCTCAGTTGGCTAGAGCATCTCATTTGCAATGAGAAGGTCGTGGGTTCGAGCCCCACTTGGTCCACCATAAGATCAATTTAAAGTTCTTATTTGGAAATTCAGTTTCGACTGGCGTTCCAAACCATGAACTTTAATACAGTCACGGTTTGTACTTTGAAAACTGAATAGATTAGCAAGTTCGTTAGAGTAGAAATTATTTCGTGAGCCGATCGCAAGATCGTGTCACAGAAAGAAGAAAGAGCATATGTGTGGATGCCTTGGGATTTTGAGCTGATGAAGGACGTGTTAGGCTGCGAAAAGCCTCGATGAGCTGCCAAAAAGCGCTATTAGTCGGGGATGTCCGAATGGGGAAACCTGATAGGGTAAAACCTTATCGTTCTGCGCTTTATTGCGAGAACAGGCACTTGGGGAACTGAAACATCTCAGTACCCAGAGGAAAAGAAACTAAGTTAAGTATTCCCTAAGTAGTGGCGAGCGAAAGGGGAGAAGCCCAAACCAGCCTTCGGGCTGGGGTTGTAGGAGTCTCATACGTTTAGATTATCTTGTAGGAGAAGTTTCTGGAAAGTTAGTCCATAGAGGGTAACAGGCCCGTATCCGAAACAAATCGATCTAAATAGAGAATTTCCTGAGTACCACGGAACACGAAAATTCTGTGGGAATCTGCCAGGACCATCTGGTAAGGCTAAATACTCAAAATCACCGATAGTGAACTAGTACCGTGAGGGAAAGGTGAAAAGAACCCCGATAAGGGGAGTGAAATAGTAACTGAAACCATATGCTTACAAGCAGACAAAGCACCATTGGGGTGTGATGTCGTGCCTATTGAAGAATGAGCCTGCGAGTTTTCACTATTTGCAAGCTTAAGCTGTTCAGCAGCGGAGGCGCAGGGAAACCGAGTCGTGTTAATAGCGCGCAATTAGTAGATAGTGAAAGACCCGAAGCCGAGTGAGCTAACCATGTGCAGAGTGAAGTTTCCCGAAAGGGAAATGGAGGCTCGAACCCGTAAATGATGTAAAGCTTTGGGATGACATGTGGTTAGAGATGAAACGTCAATCGAACTCGGCAATAGCTGGCTCTCCCCGAAATATATTTAGGTATAGCCTCTGACAAAAGCTTACTGGAGGTAGAGATACTGAAAGGAATGCGGATCGAAAGATTACAATTTCCTACCAAACTCCGAATGCCAGTGTAGTGTTATCAGGGAGTCAGAATGCGGGAGCTAAGTTCCGTATTCAAAAGGGAAACAACCCGGACCGTCAGTTAAGGTCCCTAATCATGGCTTAGTGGGAAAGGAAGTATTATTCCTCAGACAACTAGGAGGTTGGCTCAGAAGCAGCCATCCTTTAAAGAGTGCGTAACAGCTCACTATTCGATCTGGGAGTAATGCGCCGAAAATTTAACGGGGCTCAAGCCATGAACCGAAACTACGGATTGTATGATTTAGTTCATATGATGGTAGGGGAGCGTTCCAGAAACCTGTGAAGGTCACTAGTGATGGTGGCTGGAGGAACTGGAAGTGAGAATGCAGGTATAAGTAGTAATAGAGGTGTGAGAACCACCTCAGCCGGAAATCTAAGGATTCCTACGCAATGACGATCAACGTAGGGTTAGTCGGTCCTAAGGTGCAGCCAAATGGTGATACCGATGGATAAACGGTTAATATTCCGTTACTCCGATTGTGTTGTGATGGAGGGACGCAGTTTGATAGACCAGGCACTCGTATGGTTGGGTGTCTAAGCAGCAAGTTAGTCCATATAGGAAAATCCGTATGGGCGTTTTTACGCGAGCTGTGGGCGAAGACTTCGGTCGAAGCTGGTTGCGTTAAGCTGCCTAGAAAAACTTCTAAACGTATACACAATTGGATCCGTACCGCAATCCAACACAGGTAGATGAGTTGAGAATACTAAGGCGAACGAGATAATCAAGTTTGAGGAATTCGGCAAAATCACCCCGTAACTTCGGGAGAAGGGGTCCCATCACCGCAAGGTGTATGGGCGCAGTGAAAAGGCCTGAGCGACTGTTTAACAAAAACACAGCACTCTGCTTAACCCGCAAGGGGACGTATAGGGTGTGACGCTTGCCCGGTGCCAGAAGGTCAAATCTGAGGGTGACCACAATTTATTGTGGAGGCTTTCGGGCTAAGCCCTGGTAAACGGCAGCAGTAACTATAACTGTTCTAAGGTAGCGAAATTCCTTGTCATCTAATTAGTGACCCGCATGAAAAGCGTAACGACTTGGGCACTCTCTTAAACTTGAACTCGACGAACTTGAATTGGCCGTGAAGATGCGGCCTACCCACTGTGGGACGAAAAGACCCCATGGAGCTTTACTGTAGGTTGATATTGGCAAATATTTTTGAATGTTCAGTGTAGATGGGAGACTCGATCGCAAGATTGGGTCAACAATGAGACACCATCCTTTCAGAAATGTGAGCCTAACCCCTGAAATTAGGGGGACAATGTCTGCCGGGCAGTTTGACTGGGGCGGTCTCCTGCAAAAGAGTAACGCAGGAGCACAAAGGTTCACTTGTTCCGGATGGAAATCGGAATGTAAGCGCAAAAGTAAAAGTGAGCTTGACTGCAAGAATTACAGTTCGAGCAGATACGAAAGTAGGTTTTAGTGACCCTCAGGTTGAACATGGGTTCGCCTGAGCCATCGGATAAAAGTTACCCTGGGGATAACAGAGTAATGGTTCCCAATAGTCCATATTGCCGGAACCGTTTGCTACCTCGATGTCGGCTTGTCTCATCCTGGTGCTGAAGCAGGTGCCAAGGGTCTGGCTGTTCGCCAGTTAAAGAGGCGCACTAGCTGGGTTCAGAGCGTCGTAAGACAGCTCGGTCTTTATCTACAGTGGGCGTTACATAGTTGAGGGAATCTAATCCTAGTACGAGAGGACCGGATTGGGCGAACCTCTGGTGTGCCAGTTGTACTACCAAGTGCATTGCTGGGTAGCTACGTTCGTGACAGATAAGCGCTGAAAGCATATAAGCGCGAAGCTGTCCCCAAGATTAGCTATGTGTACCCTCCTCGGAGACTACGAGGTTGATAGGCGGAAAGTGTAAGTGCAGCAATGTATTGAGCTGATCCGTACTAATGGGTGATTCTACGCTAAGGAATTTGCAACTAATCTATTCAGTTTTCAGGGTATTAACCCTGAAAACGCATCGACGTAAGTCGAGTTCTTTTAAATTTTAACTAATGGTTTTTGTGTTGGTGATTTGAGCGGAGCGGAACAACCTCTTCCCATTCCGAACAGAGAAGTTAAACACTCCAGCGGTCAAAATATTGCTTTGGCAACGAAGTGAGAAAATAGCCCATCGCCAACACTAAGATCAGTAGTTAAAAAAGTCTAAATAGTTCCTCTCTTTTGCGCCTATATTTTTATGCGCAAAATTAGCCAATTTATTGGCGTCAAAATAAATGGCAGATAATAAAAGCCTTACAGATTTAATCAAAAAACATTCAAAACAAGTTAAAAGCTTCGAAGCTGGAGATGTTGTTGAAGGTACAGTTGTAGCAAAAGACAAGAAATTCGTTCTATTAGACGTTGGATCAAAATCAGAAGGATTAATTCCTACAGAAGAACTTAAATTTTTACCAGAAAAAGACGCAGAAGTTGGTCAGAAAATTACAGCAACAGTTGTTCAATCAGAAAACAGACAAGGTAATTTAGTACTTTCACTAAAGAAGGCTAAATCTCAGTACAATTGGGATACTCTAAAAGATCTTGCAGACGACAGTGAAAATATTGAAGTTGTTGTAGTCGACTACTTAAATGGAGGACTAATTGTTGATGCACAAGGTCAACGCGGATTCGTTCCAATTAGTCACTTAAGCAGAGGACATTTTGAACAATTTAATGCTGCTATGGCAGAAGGTAATGCTTCAGAAACTGCAAAAGAATTAGGTGGATTGCGCGGACAAGTTTTAACCGTAAAAATCATTGAAATCGACGCAGAAAAGAATCGTTTAGTCATGTCTGAAAAAGAAGCTATGTCTAAAGATGAATTAGACGCAAGAGCAAAGAGAATGGGCGAAATTGAAATCGGATCAATTATAGAAGGTACAGTTTCAACTGTTCTTCCTTATGGAATCTTGGTAGATCTTGGAAATGTAGACGGTTTAGTACACATTTCTGAAATTGCTTGGGAAAAGGTTTCTTCTCCATCAGACTACTTTAAATCTGGAGACAAAATAACTGTAAAAGTTATCGGAAAAGACACAGACAAAATTGCTTTATCAGTAAAAGAGCTAAAAGATAATCCATGGAATAACGTCGAAGAACGATATCCATTAGGCAAAAAAGTCAAAGCTAAAGTTTCTAAAGTTGTTCCATTTGGAGCATTTATAGAGCTTGAACCAGGACTAGACGGATTGATTCATATTTCTGAAACAGTCGGGCCATTAAACGTTGGAGACGAAGTCGAAGCAATTGTTGTTAATGTCGACTCAAAAGAAAGAAAACTTGCCTTGAGCATAAGACAGATCGAAGATGCTAAAATCTATCGATAAGGCAGGTAACACGATGACAAATACAAGCGAAATATTCGACAGGCTTTCGCCTTCATGTATTGAACTTCTTAAGCGTCTTAACTCCAAACTCACCAATGATGATGAAGTTAAGGCCGGGGACATAGTTTTAATACTAGGTCGTCAAAATAAAGGAATTGCTAGTTTATTTAAAAAACTAGATATCACTTCAAAGGCGAAAAATATGGTTAGGGTTCCAGATTGGCTAGTTAATGCCTATCATGAAGCCTATCTTGCTAACTCTGAATTAGTCGAAGTAAATCACCTCGCGCTTTCACTCTTGCTCGATGTTAATGTTGAAAAATATTACATCGCAAAAAAGAAATTAGCTTCAAAAACTGAAATAAAAACAGATTTTTCAAACAGATATTTTGAAGATATTACTGAAATTGTTTCTCAGAAAGGTTCAGAAAAAGACTTCTTTATCGGACGCGAACACGAATTAACCAACTTAATTGTTAATCTTTCATCATCAAATACAAAGCCAGTTTTATTACTAGGTGAAAGTGGATCTGGCAAAACAGCCATTATGTATGAATTGGCCAGACGCATTAATGCACAAAGAGTTCCAGCTAATCTATTAAATTCTCGAGTTTTGCGGATCAAGTTTTCGGCGATAATATCGGCTATTCCAATTGAAGCAGGGCAGTTTCCAAATGCATTCTTGTCTCAATTGCTATCTCATATTGCAGCTTCTGACAAAGACGAGTACGAAAAAACTATTCTATTCTTCGACGATTTGCACTTTGGTATGAGCTTTTTTATTGGAGTTGAATCAATTAGCCCTGAAAACGACATTTTATTAGTTGGAGCAGCCAACGATGACATGCAAGAAAAGTTTTGGGATTCTCCAATCTCAAAAATGTGGGAAGTTGTTGAATTCGAGGATCAATCAGATTCAGAATTTAGATCAATTTTGAACCATTATGCGAAATTAAAGTCTAAATCAGAAAACGGAACAATCTCATATACAGAAGACGCAATTAAGAAAATCGTTGAAATGAATAAGAATAATACTGCAAAAGAAGTATTGCCGGGATCTGGAATCAAAACAATCGATGCATTAGCCGTTTATAAACGTCATATAAGTGCTGATTATGATTTAATGAAAACAATTTCTACAGATATTAAGCACGCGAAAAGCAAAGTAAAGATTAAACAAATGTATCGTAGCTTAAAACAGGTTAGTGCCGCTCCAATTGTTATCGATCAGGCCGATGTTGAAACATTCTTTATTACTACAAGTGGAGGAAAAGACGAAAATAAAGGACTCGAATTAACTAATTCACAATTACTTTCACTAGAAGACGAACTCGGTAAATCAATAATTGGCCAAGAAGATGCTGTTAGAGCATTAGCCAGGGCACTTCGTGTTTCAAGTTTAAAATTAAGTGGAGGGTCTCGCCCAATAGGTACATTCTTGCTATTAGGTCCAACGGGAGTTGGTAAAACCGAAACCGCAAAAGTTTTGGCAAAATCATTATTCGGACTTCGCGATGGAAGTAAAACTCAACCGGCAAACTTTATAAGAATCGACATGACTGAATTTACAGAAAAACATACAGTTTCAAAATTATTTGGAGCTCCTCCTGGATACGTCGGGTACGATGATAGCGCTTCGTTAAGCGATTTTGTGCAAGATAATCCATCATGCATAGTTTTATTTGATGAAATAGACAAAGCTCACCCTGAGGTTTTGACTTCGTTACTTCACATAATGGATGAAGGAGAAATTCGCAACAACACTGGTGAAATCGTTTCATTTGAAAACGTAATCATTTTGATGACCAGTAACCACGGGGCAGAGTTAATTATGAAAGAAGACATAGGATTTGGCCGATTGGAAGACAAATCAAAGAAGCAAATTATTAAATCTAAAGCAGAATGGGCAGACAAAATTCAAGAATATATTAAAACAGTAATGAAGCCGGAATTCCTTAACAGATTTGACGATATTATTATTTACAATCAGCTAGATGAAGAGGCGATGCTTAAGATTTTAGATTTAATGATCGAACCAATGACTTTGAATTTAAGAAAGAGAAATATCAAGTTCACAGTTACAAAGTCGGCGAAAAAATATCTTGTTAAGAAATGTAACGCAAAAGAATATGGAGCACGTGAACTTCGACGGGTTTTGAACAAAGAGGTCGCCGATTCTATTTCGAAGGTTCTATTCACTAATGAAAAAATCAAAAGAATTAATGTAACCACCAAAGAAGAGGTTTTAGATATTAGTTCTCAATAAACGGTAGGTAAGTGTCCGGTCTTTCATTCTTAATTTCAGGCATATAAATTTCTTTAGTTTGGTTATCTGCGATTATTTTCTCGATCCGGTCTTTGTAGTATTCGGTGCGTAAAAATTCACTAAATCGTCTTTCTTCATCGCAGCTGTTTCCGCCAACGCCTACGGCATAAAGTGTTCCGGCAAATTCAAGTGGAGAACCACTATTCCCAGGGCAAATTCCAATTTCTGGATTGTAAGGATCTTGGCATTTTATTCTAGAGCCTTCGTAGTTTCGACATAGAAATTGGGCTGTAGCATCTTCTAAAATTGGAGATGTTTCTCCAGTCTCGGTTTGTCCCCATCCGACGAGTGTTGAAGTCATAATTTCCCCCAGCTGAGGGTGAACTGTATCTGTATAAATATTTAATGGTCGGATATATTCAGTCTCGGTTATTTTTGGAATTTTAATTAAAGCAATGTCATCTTCTTTGTTAATTGGATCAAAAGGTATAACTTTTACGGCTCTAACCACAACTTCACCATCTTCTAATTCATTTTTTTGAATTCCACCTAGGCTTAATTTTATTCCCTGTGGGGGAACATTTCCCCAATCGACGCAGTGGCCGCAGGTTAAGACCCACTCATCATTAATTAGTGTTCCCATTCCGGTTCCTCGAGAACTTTGAATCAAAACGACCCAAGGGTGTTCTCCTCGTTCGGTAGGATTAGCTCCAGATAAGTCAGGTTCAACGGTTTGTGATGGATATACAAATTCTTCTGGCAGTTTGCCGAAATCTTTTAAGTAAGCAAGATCTCCTTCAGCCTGGTTTATTGAAAATTCATAAGGTGGAATATCGTTGTAGGTTTCTATATTGGCTTCCATATTTTTATAATAAAAAACTTCTGCGGACTTAGCTATCTTATTGGGTCTCAAATTCTTGAGATAAGATAGCTAAGCCGCTTGAGGCTGGTCAGAGGTTTTAGTCTCTAAAGTCAGAAGGCCTCATGATGCCCAATCTGATTGCCTCGGCCTGGCACGTCACGCACTTTGCCATGTGAGCAATCTTGCTCTGGTAAACGTTGCCCTCGTAATCGGTCTCTGTCTCGTCGAGCAATCCTTGGAACTCTTCTGCACTCAGGCAGCCCCGAGTTGGGGGATCTGGCTTAAAGATAGCTGCTAATAGCTTCCCTAGGCCCGCGCGTTCTTTCGGGGTTAGCTCTTTTTTGCTCATGTTCATCTCTCCTTCATCCGTAGTCGTATGTGTTAATTCGAATTCGCCGTGATTATACATCTATTTAAGGCAGGTTTCAATACTATAGGGTGCCTATATGGCAAAAAAAGAGGAGGTATCTTATCTAGCAGCGAACAAATTCGCTTACCTTGCTTTCGCAAAGTTAGATTTGATACCTCCTTATGTTGCGGCAGAAATTACCACTCGTCGTCTTCGTCTTTTTCTAGTTTCTCTAGGATCTCTGTTTGGCGCTCATAAATTCGGCCAACTTTGTTCATGATCCATAGTGCTCCGTAAACCAATACAATATCGCGGGCAAGGGCGATACTATTCGGATCTGAAAAGCTAGCTGCGCCAAAGAACATCCACATGCCAATTATTACTGCCAATGGAGCCGAAGAGTCTCCGCCAAAAAACTTCCTGTGCAGAGCATAAACCGAGCCTACTACAAGAGTTAACATTGAAAGAACGAATATTCCAAATCCAACCCAACCAGATACGTTCATCATGATTGGGTTGATCAGCTTGGCTTGCTCTTGCAACCACTGAATAGGGTCCATTTTATTGACTCATCTTTCTAGTAGTATGGCGAAAACATAATAATCTAAACGCTTTTAGATTGCGACATTATATACTAATTTCGTTAATAAATCTGTCATGCCTTTCAGCTATTGCTGAAAGAATGCGAAGAAACTGAGTCATTACTTCCGTTTTATAGGAAGATAGCAGAAGTGTAACTTCTGCGTTACATTCGGTAAAAATTGGGGTATATTTTCTTTATGCCTAAGAAATCTTCAACAGTATTTGTATGTACAGAATGCGGAAACGAATTTTCAAGATGGGAAGGTCAGTGTCCAGCTTGCAAAGCATGGAACACTTTAGTCGAAATGGACGCGGTTCCACATTCATTCGGAAAAAGTGGTAGAGGGTCAGGAAGCGGAAAGTCGCCATCAAAAAAATCCGGAGAATTAATAAAACCAAAAAAATTATCATCGATTGATCCGTCAGAATTTGTAAGAACAACAACTGGTATTCCAGAACTAGATCGCACAATAGGCGGGGGACTAGTTAGCGGGCAAGTAATTTTATTGGGTGGTCATCCAGGTATCGGAAAATCCACATTACTATTACAACTTGCTGCAACATTCGGTAAAAAAGTTTTGTATGCATCAGGTGAAGAATCCGAATCACAAATTGCACTGCGCGCCGACAGATTAAAAATAAAAACGGAACAAATAGAAATACTTTCAACAGGAAACATTGATGCAATATTACATTCGGCATCGCCGAATGCAGGAATGAGCGAAGCGAAGACCGCTCAAAACACCGATGAAGAAACAGGTTTAATAATAATCGATTCGATTCAAGTAATGTATACCGACGATATAGATTCTCAAGCGGGAAGCGTTACGCAAATTCGTGAGTGCGCTGCGCGAATTGTTACTTATGCAAAATCAGAAAATATTCCAGTAATAATTGTCGGTCACATTACTAAAGAAGGAACAATTGCTGGGCCAAAAATTTTAGAGCACATGGTTGATACAGTTTTATATTTAGAAGGCGACAGGCAACATTTATTCAGAATGATGCGCGTAAATAAAAATCGATTTGGCGACGACAGTGAAGTCGGGATTTTTTCTATGGATACAAACGGATTACAAGGTGTTGCAAATCCATCATCAATTTTATTAGAAGATTCAACCGCAGGGTCAATCGGCACCGCTGTTGCAATAATTTTAGAAGGCAGTCGTCCGCTTGCAGTCGAAGTTCAAGCGTTAACAACAAAAACTTCTTTCGGATATCCAAAGCGCGCCGTTAGTGGTTTCAGCCTTAACAGACTGCAATTACTGTGTGCGGTTATTCAGAAAAAATTAAATTTAAATTTATTAGATCAAGACGTTTATTTAAATGTTGCATCGGGATTAAACGTTAAGGAACCCGCAATAGATCTAGCAGTTTGCGCAGCTATAGTTTCAAGTTATTTAGAACGCGCAATAAAACCAAGCACAGTTTTTTTTGGCGAAGTTGGCCTTGGTGGAGAAATAAGAAATGTTGTTGCAAGCGATCGCAGAATTAAAGAAGCAAAAAATTTAGGTTATAAAGAAATTTGCTATCCAAAAAACATTAAAACCATCGCAAAAGTATCAACAACTCTGTTATAATCTGAGTTATAAAGTATAGCGAAGATTAATAGAGAATTTGTAAAAATTCGCTTCTAATCTCGCCTATATAAGAAGCAACGGAAATAATACTTAATGTAAAAACATGAATGAATCATGCGATTAAACTTTTTGTTTATTGATTCAAAGTTTTTCCTCACTTCACGGTTCGCACAAAAACATAAACATGTTATGGACAGTTTTAAACAGTTAACTAAAAACATTTATCAAAAATATATTCGCCCAAATGCGAAATATTTGTGGTCATTAGCCCTTGCAACACTCGCTTTTATTTTAGCTAGACATTTTTATTTTAAAGACAATCCATTATTATCAATCCAATATTTAGGCGAAACGATAGTTGAAGCTGCAGCCTTTCTCATTTTCTTTTTTTACGGATTAACAATAATCCAAATGATAGGTAAGGGATTAGAAAGCTTTTTTGTTAGAGTTTTATATCAAGCTTACACTCGCGCATACACTGAGTTTTGGAAAGTTCAGACGGCAAGATTAGTTGAGGCAATAAAACGTGACCAACCCGATTTAACTATCACGACGGCCCCTAATGAAAAAACAGAATATCCACGTGACAGTATTGTGCTTGATACATCAACCATAATTGACGGACGAATACTTGGTGCAATTCAAACTGGGTTTTTAGACAATCCACTTATTGTTCCACAAAATGTTGTAGATGAATTGCAGCACATGGCCGATAAGAGTAATGATATGAAGCGTCAGAAAGGTCGTAGAGGCCTCGATACATTAAAAGACATACGTAAGGCGGCTGGAAAGGGTAACTTCAAGATAGTCGATTTAAAGAACAATACAGACCCAGTCGATAAAACATTGGTTGCTTTCTGCAAAGAACAAAAGTGCAAACTAGCAACAGTAGACTTTAATCTTAATAAAGTAGCACAAGTAGCAGGCGTAAAAGTATTAAACATAAATAACCTTGCGAATGAGATTAAAACCAACTTGCTCCCAGGCGAGTCACTATTAATTAAGCTCGTTCAAACAGGCAAAGAAGAAAACCAGGCGGTCGGCTTTCTAGAAGACGGCACTATGATTGTCATTAAGAATGCCTCTGAATATATTGGGGAAAGCAAAGAGGTCGTGGTTGAAAAGGTATTACAGACTAGCGCAGGACGTATGGTGTTTGCCACAATAAACGGTTAAACGAGAGATTTATTTCTCAAAGTTCATGCCCGCAAGCGGCTAACATTTCATATCTACGGTAAATTTTTCATAATAAATTTCCATTCAACTATCAGTCTTAAGGTTTCTAATGTGTATTGAAAAAGGGGATAAGAAAAGCCGAGCCAATGATGGCTTAACTCGCCATCGCTCGCCCGGCAGGATAATTACTAAAGTTCAGGACAGGTGAAACTTTAGGATTATTTATATTTAAAATGTAACACACTGGCATGTCATGTCAACACCTGTATTGGGCTAATTTCGGGTGTTTTGAGTAAATAAATTGAGGGTAAAATTTTGAAGGGTACAGTAATTGTGCTAATCGCTCAAAAATACCGCTATGTCAGGCCGAATGCATTATCTAGAGTGTTTCCCAGTAAAAATGCTGATAAAACTGCGTGGCTTGGGGAATTTTTGTACACTGTATCAGATGGGCTGATATAAGTGATAATAGCCGTATCCTCGGGCTAGTTACTATGGGGTCGGTGTCGAACGTCGATTTCCTATTGCTAAAGAAAGATCGAAGTGTTAACCTTACCACGTTACAAAGTTTCCACTCCTGTTAAGCATCCAAGAGATATACGTGCTTTTTCCATTTCGCCGAGCCGAATTATCACTAACTGTAAAAACAGAAGAAGGTAAACGCTAGTTTCCTTATTTTTTATTTTTTAATTCAATTCAATAACAATGAATAACAAATCCTCAGATACAACCAATGTGGTTGACTACAATGATCTAGTAAATGGTTCTGCAAATGGGGGAACATCCTCTAAATCCTCTAATAATGAAGCATCATATAAAGTAGACGGAGTTCTCGAAGTTAAACAAGATTACGGAGTATTAAGACAAGAAAGACCAGCAGGATATGATGATAGCTCTAATCTTCCCAAAGATGTTTATGTTGCTCCAACTCAAATCAATAAATTTGGCTTAAGAAAAGGCGACCGAATCGAAGGAGTTGCTCGTGCTCCAAAAGAAGGCGAAAGATACTTGTCTCTATTAAAGATAGAACGTGTTGAAGGTATCTCAGCTGATCAAGCTAGAAACAGACCACGATTTGAGAATTTAGTCCCAATTCATCCAAATGAAAGAATTAAACTAGAAACAAAAGGAGATGTTTTAACAACTCGCTTAATAGACTTACTTGCGCCAATAGGTAAGGGACAACGTGGAATGATTGTTGCTCCACCTAAAGCAGGTAAAACTTGGTTGCTACAACATATTGCAACCGGAGTTTCTGAAAATCATAAAGAAATTAAAATAATGGTTGTTCTAATCGGTGAGCGTCCAGAAGAAGTCACTGAAATGAGTAGAACTGTTAAAGGTGAAATTTGGGCATCGAACTTTGATGAACCTCCAGAAAGACAAGTTGAAGTTGCTGAAAATGCTTTAGAGCGTGCAAAACGTTTAGCGGAAAAAGGCGATGACGTCTTTATATTAATGGACTCTATTACACGTTTAGCTCGAGCATATAACATGGTAGAACCACCAAGTGGAAGAACTTTAACCGGAGGTTTTGACCCAGCTGCGCTATATCCACCAAAAAGATTTTTTGGAGCTGCACGTAACTTCGAAGATGGCGGATCACTTACTATTATAGCTACCGCCTTAGTCGACACTGGTTCAAGAATGGACGACGTTATTTTTGAAGAATTCAAAGGTACCGGAAACATGGAACTATTCTTAGATAGAACTTTGGCTGAAAGAAGAATATTCCCAGCATTTGATATTCGAAGATCTATGACTCGTCATGAAGAACTTCTATATACAAAGAAAGAAGCTGAAAAAGTTTTGACTCTTAGAAGAATGATCGACTTGTTAGACGATAAAGAATCTACACAGGTTGTTATCGAAAGATTGAAGAAAACTAAAACCAATGATGAGTTTTTAGAGACTCTATCGAACGGTAAAATCTAAGCTTCGGTAAGCCATTCCAGCCAAGTTGCAAATTATCAATCCTAATGTATAGTTGGCAATAGGCTGGAACAAAATGTACTATTATATTTATAGACATTTTGTTAAAACCTTAAGCAATACAACCTATGAAATCCACCATTAGGCGAGGCGCCACCGATACGCTTCGACCGATTGTTGAATATCTCACTCAATTTGGAGCATTTGGCTCTGCCGTATTCGATTACCTTTTCAAGAAGATTGGACAGGCGTTCCAACTTGCGCACTATGTAACCATCAAACAAATTGAAATCCTCGTTGGGATAAAATTCAAAACTGTTTCCAGTTTAATATGGTCAGGCGGAAAAGTCGGACGGAATATTCGCTATATATTTATTGTACTTTTTGTTTGGACAATTTTTTTAGCAGGGGGAATTTTTCAAGGGCAACTTGTCAGCAAAGAAGGGTCAAGCCGCGACGAATTTTTAGCCACAAACGATTTCATTTTAGCCGAAGCAACCGCTGCCACCGATACTGGTGAGCGCTCGTTATTAGATGAGCCGATTTCTCATACAGTTGCCGAAGGTGAAACACTAGATAGCATTGGTCAAAAATATAATATTTCAATTGAATCGATTAAATTTGCTAATACTTTAACATCTGAAAAATTAAAAGTGGGTCAGGTTTTAACAATACCTCCCGTCGATGGAACAATTCATAAAGTTGCTAAAGGCGATACTATAGAAACACTTTCAAGAAGGTATAGAGTTCCATCTCAGATTATTGTGGACTTTAATTATTTAGATGCTCCATATACTTTAACTGAAGGTCAGTTAATCACAATTCCAGATGCGCAGGTTCCACAGGCTGAAAGATTTTATGCTGGAACAAATTCATATGATAGTTCAGCTTACGGGATTATTCCTTATGCGGGGTCAGGTGCAAAAGGAACGGGTCAATTTGTTTGGCCATTCTCAGGAATCATTACGCAAACATTTAGCAGCTATCACCCTGGCTTAGATATCGCCGCAAATAGTGGAGATATTATTGCTGCGGATAAAGGAACTGTTATTCGTGCAGGTTGGTGGCAAGGCGGTTACGGAAACGCAGTCCAAGTCGACCATGGTAATGGTTCTGTTACAACGTATGCTCACATGAGTGTAATTTCAGTATCTACTGGAGATGAAGTTCAGCAAGGTCAGAAACTTGGAGTTGTCGGATCAACCGGTCGTTCTACTGGTCCACACTTACACTTCACTATACAAAAAGACGGTCATTACATTGATCCACTAAAGGAGCTTTAAAAAAACTTGATATATCAATATTTTTTGTTGGCGCATTGGTGTCATGGTCTGTCATATTGCATAATATTTGTAGCTATTGGACAATCTTTACATGCAATCAATACTCGATAATCCCACCCAAATCGAGGCGAGCGCGCCAAGGCCGAGTAACTTTGGAGCAGTCGCCCAGCAAGTCAATTGGTTGGCAATCATAGAAAACCTTTTCTGTGGTTTGCTACTTCTTCTTCCGGTTTTCTTTCTACCCATCACGGCAGATCCACTAAACCTAAATAAGACCTACTTAACAGTATTTGTAGCCTTATTAGCTTTAGTACTTTTCTTTGCAAATGGCGTACAGAAGGGGAAGATAAGCTTTTATAATATCCAATCACACTTGGGATTATCAATCTTAGCTTTAGCCGCTATCGCCTCTGTAATTTTTTCAATCAACAGAGACAACTCGATCTTCGGACACTTTGGTAATTATTCGGATTCATTAATCTACATAATCGCTATTTTTATCCTTGGATTTGTTGCTGCGAATGTAAGACTAAGCACACAGAAACTATTAAAATTCTTTATTTTGGGAACATCAATCTCAACTGTAGTTTCTCTATTAGTTTTATATGGAGTTGCTTTACCTGGAATAGGGGCACTTCCTAGAGTATTTTCACTCGCAGGATCGGTCTACATTTTAATGGGACTTCAAATAATTGCTGTTTTGGTTTCAGTATTTATGTTACTGAACATTACTTCAATGAAAGGAAAACTATTCTACACATCAGTATTGGTAGTTAATGGTTTATACCTAGTAGCCATGCTTAACCCAATGGCTATGGTTGTTCTAGGTGCAGGCCTTTTGGTTTTGTTCTTATACGTTCACAAATCAATTCCAGCTTCCAGTAGAACATTATTCATTGGAATTTTAATTGCATTAGCTGTATTAGGGTTTGTTCATCATTATCCGATGACAAGAAATGCATTAGGTCTAGATCAGATGAACACACAACCAAGACTCTCATTAAGAGAATCATGGATTATCACAGCTGAAACTTTAAGAGATAGACCAATTACCGGATCAGGCATTGGAACATTCGTAAATATGTTTAGCATCTACAGACCAGCTTCATTAAACATGAGCGAAAACTGGGAAGCTAGATTCGAATCTCCATATAGCGATCTTCTTCTTTGGATGGGAGGAGCAGGTTTAGTAGGACTTTTGGCTTACTTAATTTTCGTAGTTTGGTCATTAATAACTGTTAAATCACTTGGTAAAGAAGATGATGCATCAAGACTTCTAACAATAGTTATTCCAGTAGTTTTATTATCTTTAATACTATTAGGAAATAACCCAGTGCTTTACGCATTACTTTTCGTAGTACTTGGAGTTGCAATGCATAAAACCAGTAGAAGATCATTTACTGTAAGTTCTATCCCAGTTCTTTCAGTATTCGTATTAATCGGACTCGTAATGCTTGCATACTCAATGTACAACGCATACAGAGTTTATGCTGGCCAATACTTCTTTAGAGAAAGTTTGACCAAAGATAATCTTGGAGAAAGATTCCAGCTACAGGCATCTGCCATAAATGCTGACCCAATGGAAAGCGTTTACCAGAGATCATATATCTCAACCGGAGTTGCTATCGCTAGTGTACTAGCACAGAAACAAGATTTAACCGATCAGGAAAAACAGGAAATCGTTAACATTCTTTCACAGTCATTCAATAACGTAAGATATGTTACAGAAAGCTTTGAACCAATTAATGTAGCGAACTGGTCACTAAGAGGAGACCTTTACGCATCAGTTATGGATTTAGCACAAGGTGCTGATCAATTATCAGTAGTTGCTTACAGAAATGCTCTTCAATTAGAGCCAACAAATCCAAATCTTTGGATCAACTTAGGTTCTGTTTACTACAGAAGACAAGTATACGGAGAAGCAGTAAGCGCATTCTTGCAGGCTGTTCAATTAAAGCCTGACTATGCAAATGCCAGATACAACTTGGCATACGCATTAAAAGATGCAGGCTATTTAGCAGATGCTGCTACTCAAATGGAAGTTGCATTAAGATTGGTTCCAGAAGGAACACCAGATCATGAAAAAGCTTCAAAAGATTTAGAAGAATTCAAGAAGCTTGCTGATGAAGCCGCAAAGAAAGCTGCTGCACAACAAAGCGCAGAGGGCGTAGATAAATTAAACAATGAACCAGTCGCGCCACAGCCTTCAACAGAGCCATTAGTTGCTCCTGAAGACAGACCAAGTCCACAGGTTCAATCAGGTGACGCAGAAGTACAAAGTGGAGTAGAAGAAAAGATTAAAGCTGAAACAGTTCAACCAGCTGACGGATCAGAGATTCCAGAAGGCGGAACAGAAGCTCCAATAGCTAATCCACAAGGTGAATAAAGTTCACTTGCGATAAGCAGAAAAAGGCTCCCGAAAGGGAGCTTTTTTTGTATTAAAAGTTAGATTTCAAAATTAAAAGACTAACCGTGAAGGATGAATATCGTTATTATTAAACATATTCTGAGATTTCTTAAAAACAATCCGCTTGTTAGGTAAGTTGTTGATATCAAATTTATTGTTCTGTTCTTGAACCTCGATAACAATTTTCTCAGCTTCTTTTTCGTGTTTAGATATAACAGCTGCGACTTGCTTTAATAATTCTTTTGTTCCTTCAGAAGTTGCGGCAGAAACAAATAGTAAATCTATTGAATATTTTTTCTTGAATAATTTTTCAATTTCATTTTGTTTTTCCCTAACTTCGGTGATGTCAATTTTATTTACAACGACTATTTGAGGTTTTGTACTTAGTTTAGAAATAGTAGGGTCAACTTTTCCGGTGCCATCTAGTCGAATGGCAATTTCTTCATCCCATTTTAATAATTCGTTTTGGATAACTTCATATTGTTTTGATAATTCTTCTACAGTAAAAAGATTAACGGCATTTCCATCGAGTAGGTGAATTAGAACTTTTGTTCTTTCGATATGTCTTAAGAAATCATGGCCGAGACCTTTTCCGTCGGCAGCACCTTCGATGATTCCGGGAATGTCTGCAAGAATGATATCGTCGTAACCTTCGCCCAGCAATTCTGATGTGCGTACGACTCCTATATTCGGTTCTAAGGTCGTGAAATGATATTCAGCAGTTTTCACCTCGGTTCGTGCCAATGAGTTGAGTAGTGTCGATTTACCGCTGCTAGGAAGGCCGATTATTCCCGCGTCAGCGATTAATTTTAATTCTAAAGATAAAATCATTGGCTCTATCTTTTTTCCGTCCGTTGCTTTCATTGGAGTTCGGTTTACAGATGATTTAAAGTGCCAGTTCCCAAGTCCTCCACGTCCGCCTTCTTGAATTAATATTGTTTCGCCTTTTTCAGTAAGGTCATATAAAACATTTCCAGTTTGATCGCGAACAATTGTTCCTACCGGAACTTTTATTATTAAGTCTTCACCATTTTTATTTTGACCACGATTTCTCATACCTGGTAAACCTTTTCCAGCTTCGAATTTTCTCGCTTGTTTGAAGTCTGATAGGGTATTAAGGTTCGGATCAACGTAAAAGTAGATGCTTCCACCTTTTGAGCCATCTCCGCCCCATGGTCCGCCTCGAGGGATGTATTTTTCGCGTCTAAAGGATACGATACCGTCTCCACCGTTTCCTGCTTTTATTTGAATAGTTGCTGTATCTGTCATGTCGAATAGATTATACAGTAACAATGGCGCGCATCCTATAGTTTTGACATTTAGCGAGGATTTGGTATTATGTTTGCCAGTTCAAGCGGCCTTCGTTTGACTAATCGCACACTAAAGAAGAGAGACTGAAATGAATCGCCGGCTTAATATTGTTATGGTTACGGTGCTTTTGATTCTTGGCTTATCTGGATGTGTAGGGGGAAATACCTATCAGACTGAACTGCCGATCCGTGTTACCAGCTCGATCGAAGAGGAGACGTGCTTTCTTTTGGGGCAGGACTTTTCGATCACGATGACCATCGATGCTCCGCCAGACTGGAACGATATCAATCGAACCAGTTCGCAAGAGATCAAATTTCGCCTGCAGGTTATGGGGCCAGACACAGATTCTGTGGTGTTTCTAAATCTAACCCAGCAGCGAGTGTTCGTGCTAAAACCGGGTGAAATGGCGATGACGGACATCGAAATTACGGTCTCACTAGAAAATGGCGACCGGGTCACGTATGCCTTGAATGACTTTCCGTTCTTCAAGTACACGCGGCGTGACGGTATTAGCCACTTTTGTGTTCAGCTACCTGGTGAGGAAGACCTAAAGGACAAGAAGTCTCTTCCGATGTTACAGGCCTGACGCTCGCGGCGACACATGTATGTGGGGTGTTTTACCTACAGTTTTACCCAACATGTGTCGCCGCTTTTGTTTTTCTCCTTCTAGGCTGCAAAAATCCCTTCCATTCTGCTAAAATTAGCCCATGACTTCCGCATACGACCATAAATCTATCGAAGAAAAACGTTTAAAAATTTGGGAAGATTCCAAATTATTTCAAAAAACATACGACGATCCAGAAGTTTCTCAGGAAAATAAATTGTACTTATTGTTTGCATTCGCTTACCCATCAGGGGAGGGATTGCACGTGGGACACGTCGAATCCAAAACGGCCTTAGACATTTTAGCCAGATATAACAGAATGAATGGTAAAAAAGTTTTCTTTCCGGTAGGATGGGACGCTTTTGGTCTACCTGCCGAAAACTATGCTGTAAAAACTGGAGTTCCTCCAGCAGAAACTACTAAAAAAGCTATCGAAACTTTTACAAGACAGATTAAAAGAGTCGGAATTTCTTATGACTGGGAAACTGAAGTTACAACTTCTCAGCCTGATTATTACAAATGGACTCAATGGTTATTCTTAGAATTATATAAAGCAGGCAAAGCATATCGTGGAAGCGCTCACGTTAATTGGTGCCCAAAAGACCAGACAGTTTTGGCAAACGAGCAAGTTGTAGATGGAAAGTGCGAGCGTTGCGGAACCGAAGTTGTACAAAAAGAAATGGTCCAGTGGCAATACAAGATTACAGATTACAAAGACGAATTGATTTCCGGTTTAGATAAAGTTGATTGGCCTTATTTCACAAAGAAGCGCCAGATCGATTGGATAGGTAAATCAGAAGGTGCTGAAATAGATTTTGAAGTTGAGAATGATGATAAAAAGATTACTGTATTCACAACTCGTCCAGATACAATAATGGGAGTCACATTCATGGTTTTAGCTCCAGAACACCCAATGGTTTCAGAGTTATGGACTGCTGATTACGAATCCGCTATTCGAGATTATCAAAAGAAAGCTCAAACCAAATCAGAAGAAGAACGCCAGATTAATAAAGATAAAACAGGAGTTTTCACAGGCTCGTATGTAATAAATCCAATGAGTGGCAAAAAAGTTCCAGTCTGGATTTCAGATTACGTTTTAATGGGATATGGAACTGGCGCTATTATGGCGGTTCCAGGTCATGATGAACGCGACGAAGCTTTTGCTAAAGCTCACAATATCGAAATTATTAAATTGGAATTAGACGGATTAAACGGTGTTGCTCCAATGATAAAGCAGTTAGAAGAGAAGAAAGTTGGTCGCGCAAAAACCACATATCGATTGCGCGATTGGTTAGTTTCTCGCCAAAGATATTGGGGAGCTCCAATTCCTATTGTTTATGATCCAGAAGGAAATCCACATATGGTGAAAGAAGAGCATTTGCCTTGGGTATTGCCAACAGATGTCGACTTTTTACCAACCGGAGAATCTCCATTAACAACTTCAAAAGAATTTAAAGAACGCGTAGAAAAGTTATACGGCGAAGGATGGAGGCCGGAATACGATACGATGGATACTTTTGTTGATTCATCGTGGTACTTTTTGCGCCAGACAGATCCGAAAAATGAAAATGCGTTTGCTTCAAAAGAGCAGATGGCAAAATTATTGCCTGTAGATTTTTACATGATTGGTCCGGAACACACTGTTTTGCATTTATTATATTCAAGATTCTTTACTAAGTTTTTACGTGATCAAGGCTACGTAAACTTTGATGAACCATTCATGGGAATGCGCCACCAAGGAATGATTTTAGGTCCGGACAATCGAAAGATGAGTAAGAGCAAAGGAAATGTAATAAATCCAGATGAAATCGTCGAATCACATGGAGCCGACACATTGCGCGTATACGAAATGTTCATGGGTCCAATCGACGCCGACAAGCCTTGGGATACAAATGGTGTAGCCGGAGTTCGCCGCTTTTTAGCCAGGATCTGGAATTTAGCTAACGACGCCGCAAAATCAAAAGCAGAAAAATCAACCGAAGAATTGCAAAGACTTTTACACAAATCCATTAAGAAAGCGACTGAAGATATTCCGACATTAAAATTTAATACTGCGATTTCTCAATTAATGATTTTTGTTAATGAATGGGAAAAGAGTGGGGCAGCTTTATCAGCCGAAGATACAATGGCCTTTTTGAAAGTGTTAGCGCCATTTGCTCCATTTATTGCCGATGAATTATACGCATTGAATGGTGGAAAGGAATCGACAATCCATTTAGAAAATTGGGCAAAATATAGCGAAGAATTGGCAAAAGATAGTAAGGTAACAATTGTTGTTCAGGTTAACGGGAAGTTGCGCGGCAATTTAGAAAACATCGACGCAGGTTTAGCAGAAGGTGAAGTTACTGAAATGGCAAAAGACATCGTTGCTAAATTCTTAGAAGGGCAAGAAATTATAAAAACAATTTATGTTCCGCAAAGAATCGTTAATTTCGTGGTGAAAGGTTAGCTTGACCACGGTTATCCTATAGAAGATAATATTCCCACTCAACGGCGTTTGACTAGCATAGTGAAAGAGAGATCGAAATGCGTATTTTGCCTGGAGTTAAGGCAGTAATTTTTGCTAACAGTATGGCAACGGCTTATGCTTTTGCTGTGCCGAGTGAAGTTGTGTCGAATGTGCGAACGCTTCAAGAGTTGTATGCAATGTGGAGCGAAAAGGCGACGGTAGAAGACCCCTTAAGTCCTTTCAAATATTGGAGCGAAAGGCCGGCAACCGAAGATAAGCCTTACGCTTTGATCGCCAAGTATTTCAATGTATGGGTTGAAGTTACTGAGAATGAAATTGTATTTTCAATCTTAGGCGGTGATTCTGACAAGGTTTTGGCAAAGATAAGCGTGAAGTTTGAAGGGAAGAAGCGTGTCACTATTGTTGCTTTGGATATTCCTTCTTTGGAGAAAAGGCACGTGCATATGTATTTGGGTGCGCTTTGGGAAGCTGACCAAAAACTTGGCGGTGTCATAATGGACAAAATCCAGAGGACTAGCCAAAAGAGCCGTATTCGTTACTTGTTGATAGAACTATATAAGCAATGGGTGATACGCGAAAACGACAGTATCCGCGAGGCTGCATGACATCGAATTGAAGAAGAGCTTCTGGAATAGGCGGCTCTGAAACTACGTTTCTTGTGTTAAGAACAGGTTGAGAGTTATCTCTCGTTTTTTACTCTCAACCTGTGTTGTTTTTTATTTATCAGAATTTCACAAGTCGTTAAAAATTTTTTAACTTATCAGTCATAAAATCATCATGTGGAAATTCTTAAATCGTTAATCCCCTTAATAATAGGATTATTGCTTCTGGTGTTTTTTACACACTTAGCTAGCCAAATTTTTCATAATAAAAGGGAAACTGGAACTGTGTTTTCCGGAGTGCTGTATGAGCAGCCAGTTACTAATGGTCGATATAAATCAATAAATATAAATAATAAAAGAATTTACTTCAGTCGGTATTCGGCAATATCTCAAGGAGACTATGTAAATCTAGATTTTTCTACATGTAAGTACAACAAAAAATTTGATAGCTATGAAAACTGTTTGATTCAAGTTGAACCTGCAAAGGCGAATCCAGTTTTAAAATTGATACTGAATTTAAGAAGAGTAATAATTTCACACGCACATTATAGGCTGCCAAACCCCCACGATTCTCTGTTATTGGCAATGACCATAGGGTATAAAGATGATTTGCCTGATGGCTTATCAGAAAAACTGCGTGATATAGGCGCAATTCATATGTTGGTGGTCTCAGGGTATAACGTTTCTTTGGTTTTAAACTCGGCCGGGGTGGTGCTAATGAGGTTTCCAAAATCAGTTTATGTAGGGTTAAGCGTGGTTTTGCTGCTGGGTTTTATCTCGATTGCAGGATTTGACGCCCCAATTGTAAGATCGGCGATAATGGGTACTTTTATTGTGCTTGGTAAGGCGTACAACCGTCAAAATCTGGCAATTTACTTACTGTTTTTGTCCGGAATTATTATGGTTGCGTGGAATTTTGGTTATTTGAGTAGTATAAGTTTCCAATTGTCATTCTTTGCAACACTTGGGGTTATAATTTCCGGAAATATTTTCAGCTTTAAAAACTCTTTGTTGTCTGATTTGTGCACATCGGTCGGTGCAAGCATTTTTGTTCTTCCAATTTTGTCATTTCATTTTGGAACGGTGAGTTTTTTAGGAATCATTTCATCGGTTTTGTTGGGTTGGTTGGTTCCACTTATTACTTATTTAGGGGTGCTAATTTTTTTATTTAATATTCCAGCTATAAATTTAGGCTTTGTATCTGTAGCAGATCTTTTCTTTGGTTTAACCGATTTCATTTCTAGATTTGCATTCCTAAATTTCGAATATAAATTAGGCTTAAGAGGGATAGTTATGTATTATATTTTTGTCTTTGCAATAGTTGCGCTTATTAGCCAATTTAAAGCAAAAACTAACCATGAGCAAATCTAAATTACCCCTATATATCGCATCTTTTCTAATATTCGCGCTGACATTTCTTTTGGTTGAATATCCAAAATTTCATAAGTATAACGACGGTTTGTTACATATATATTTTTTGGATGTTGGCCAAGGAGATTCTGAATTAATAAAAACTCCATCGAAAAAGCTAATATTGATCGACGGTGGGCCCAAAACAAACCTTGGTGATACCATTTCGGCTGAGCTTCCATTTAATAAAAACCGCATAGATTTAATAATAATTAGCCATTCACATGCTGACCACATAACTGGATTAATTGATATTTTGGCTAATTATGAAGTCGGTTGTATGGTCTATGACTGGCAAGATAAATCAGAATCTGAGACTGAAACTGAGTTGAGAAATGAAATTAATCTGCAAAAAATCAAAGTTGTAACAACGGCTGATTTAAATAAAAATCAGATTCCATCTAGTTGTTTTAGCGACCCAGACGTTAATTTAAGCATTTATTCTTTAAGAAATATAAATGAATTGACCGAAGATGAATTAAAAAATGATCAAAATTTCGAGTCGAATATGGTGCTTTTAGATTACAAAAATTTCGAAACATTGTTTACCGGTGATGCCGAAATTGAAGCACAGGAAATATTAATTCAATATTTAACCGATGACATCGAAGTGTTAAAAGCGGCGCATCATGGCTCTTTTAATGGGCTTTATGCTCCATTAATTGATAAATTAAAGCCGAATTTTTCAGTAATTTCTGCGGGTCAAGGTAATCGTTATGGGCATCCGGATATAGAAACACTCAGCGAATATCAACAAAGTGGCTTAGAATACGCTAGAACCGATTTAAATGGCACTGTAGAAGTGAGCTCTAGTGGTGAAACTTGGAAGCACAAAGGGTCCAAATAAACCGCGTAATAGCGCTAATTTTGTAGTAAAATGGCTGTATGAATGTTAAAGAAACATTAAAAAACGAAATTGCTGCAAGCTTAAACAAACTTTTACCTAACAAAAATATAAATGGCGAAAGCATTTTAATAGAATTCCCAGAAAATTTAGATTACGGAGATTTTTCTACAAATTCAGCAATGGTATTTTTTAAACAAGCTGGTTCAGAAAGTGGATACAAATCACCTCGGGACTTTGCAGAAGCTCTTATAAACGATTTAAACGCGTCAAAAAATTTATCAAAGTATATCGAGACTATCCAAGTGGCTGGTCCAGGATTTATTAACTTTAAATTACGCGGCTTATATTTCGCCGAAATGCTTAGCCTAATTAATTCTGATATAGGTCTGTTCGCAAAGCCTGTCCAAGTGAAGTCTAAAGCGTCATTAGAGCATACTCAAATGAATCCGAATAAAGATCTTCATGTCGGCCACTTAAGAAATTCATGCATTGGCGATTCAGTTGTTAAACTGCTAGGTTTTAGCGGGCGAGATGTTACGGTTCAGTATTACCAGAATGATGCAGGGTTACAAATATCATCGATTGTTTTAGCCTACAAGGAAAAGTTTATAAAGCCCGAAGATTTTCAGAAGTTACACAAATGGGCGGCTGTTGCGTATGTTGACATAGAAAGTCGCATAGAAACTAATGAGGGGTTGGTACAAAAACGCGCTGACATCCAAGTCAATATATCCAAGCAGAACAATGAAGATGCAAGGTTGGCTAAAAAATTAACCGACGAAATTCTAAGAAATGTTTTGGAAACTATGTCAGACCTTGGCGTCTATTTTGATTTAGTAGTATGCGAAAGCGATATATTAAAGGATCAAATATGGGATCAGGCGTTCGAAATATTAAAGAAAAGCGATTCTTTTTATCAGGCAAAAGAAGGTAAGCAAGAAGGTTGTTGGTTAGTGAAAATGCCTAATGCGGAAGACAAAATTTTTGTTCGTGCCAATGGAATTCCTAATTATGTAGCTACCGATTTTGCTTATGAATTGTGGAAGTTCGGACAATTAAAGGATTTCAAATATAAAGAATTTCCACTTAACTTTTATAAAAAACAATTAGATATAACTTCATCAGATGGCGATACTAAGAATGGGTACAACAATGCAGATGAGGTGTATTTAGTAGTTGATGTAACCCAGAGCTATCCACAACAAAGCATTGTAGAAGCATTAAACGTATTGGGTTATAAAAAAGAAGCTAGTAACTACCATCATATTGCCTATGGTTTCGTTTATCTTTCAGAAAAGACTGCAAATAAACTAGGTATAGAAATTGAGGATTCCACAAAACCTATTAAAATGAGCGGCCGTAAAGGCACCGTAGTCTCTGTAGATACATTCTTAGAGAAGGTCGAAACCGCACTAATAGAAAAATTTGGGGATTTTAGCAGCTTAAAAGAGGTGAGAAACGGGGCTATTAAGTTCGAAATGCTAAAAAATAATACATACCAGGATATGGTGTTTGATTTGGAAGCTGCAATAGATAATAAAGGTTTTACAGGTCCATATATTCAATATACATACGCTAGAGCTATGTCTGTGCTTAAAAAGAGTAAAAACGTTGTTACTATAGAAGCTTTGGAAGTCGATTTCGACGATGCAGAGCTTAAATTATTAAAAGAAATTAATAAGTTGCCAGATGAAATACAGCGAGCGATTGACGAATTAAGTCCGCATTATATATGTCATTATATGTACAGCGTTGCACAGGCGTACAATGCTTTTTATAATTCAAACCAAATAATTGGATCCGAAAAGGAAAGCTTTAGGGTTGCAGTGACGCAATCTGTCGCAAATGTCCTAGAGCTAGGTTTGTCGCTATTGGGGATTAAAGCCCCAGAATCGATGTAGGCCGAAATCTATGTACGAATAGGCAATGTCGCCTAAGATCTTCATATTTGAAAATACTGACAACGGATTTTATTTCAGGTAAAAACATATTTATATAGCTTCAGATCGTGGGCGTTGGCGTTTTCTCATGCTTTATCGCGATGAGACATCGATTTTCTTCGGTTGAGGTACATATTCATTAAATTGCACCCTGCTTGAAAACCTTTATTTAACGCGCATTGTTAAAAACTTATCATCTGTAAAATTTATCTGATTAGTCTACTGAGGCCTAAGACTAAGTTCCATAAGTATGTCTTTGTGTTAGAATTTCGTTTATGAAGCAGTTAAGCTTTCGGAATTGTTTAGTGTCGTTATTAAGCGTGTCCTGTTTAGGAGTCATAGCGATAACTCTTGCTGGAGTTTTGATTTTCCAAAAGGCATATAAAGACCCTTCTGAAACTACAACCAAGGAAACTCCCAGCCCTTATTCTCATTTACCTGCTAAGCAAAAGCCAATTGAATCCGTTGTGGCTATAGTTTCTGATTCTGAAGACGATTGGGAAACCCTATCCCAGGTTATAGAAAATTTAGACAACGGTAAAATACTAAATGGTTTTCATGCAGGTGATATTACAAGCCTTGGCGTTTTAGAAGACTTACAGGAGGCGAAGAAGATTACAGATAACTCTAGTGTCGAATTTAACTTTGTTCCAGGTGATAGAGATCTTTGGAAATCTGGAGGCGTCGAAAACTTTAACAAAGTCTTTGGGGAGAGTTACAAAATGGTTAATATTGGTTCTGTTAATTTCCTATTAATAGATAACGCTAATGAGTATGAAGGAATTCCAGAAGAAGAATGGACCTTTATTGCTGACAACCTATCAAAGGCTGATTATGTGATCCTTCATAATCCAATTTATTTCAATGATTCATTGTTAGGGCTAGCTCATCATGGTATGGGACAGTATTCACAAAATGTCGAGGATCAAAGAGTGAGGTTATTGTCTATGATAAGAAATTCTAACGTAAAAGCAGTGTTTGCTGGAGATCAGCATTTGTTTTCTGAAAGTGCTGATACGGAAAAGCCTGAATTGAACCATTACGTCGTTGGAGCATTAAATACAGATCGTAACATTCAACAACCTAATTACCTGTTGTTGACACTATATACAGACGGAGATTATCATGTTGAACAAGTATATTTAGTACCTTCCAAATAATTTTATGTATCACGACGAGACAGTCCAAAGAATAAAAAAGGAACTTCCTTTTGAGCGTACCTTAGTTTTAATTAAACCTGACGCGGTGCAGCGTGGCCTTGTCGGTAGAGTTATAACCAGATTTGAAGATAAAGGTCTTCAGCTAGTTGGTTTAAAATTAATGAACGTGAGTGATACTATTATCGAATCACACTACTCGCATCTTAAAGAAAAACCTTTCTTTAAAACATTAACCGACTTCATGCAAAGTTCTCCAGTTGTTGCGATGATCTGGCAGGGTGTAGACGCTGTCGAAGCTGTTAGATTGATTGTTGGTATAACTAATTCTCGAAAAGCTGATGCAGGAAGTATTAGGGGCGATTTTGGAATGGGTCAGTCTGCGAATATAATCCATGCCTCCGATTCAGTAGATAACGCTAAAATAGAAGTTGAAAGATTCTTTGATGCAGACGAAATTTTAGATTACGATAAGACCGAACTCTTGCATATTTATTCTCCAGAGCTTAACCGCTAATAGATAGGTAAATATATAATTCAGCCTGGTGCTCCCGGAAGGACTTGAACCTTCGACACCAGGTTTAGGAAACCTGTGCTCTATCCCCTGAGCTACGAGAGCAAAATTTTCTCAAAAACAGTACAGTTGAAATAATACCATATAGATCTTCTGGTGTTTTTGTCGTAGTTTGGGCGTATTAAGGGGGAGTGAGCACGCCCTATAACTATTAAAAATGAAAATGCGGGGAAGGGGCTTATAGTTTGTAAGGTGGGTGTTCGTAAATTTGCATATAAAATTCAGTTTTCTACATTTGGGTTTTGGCTGTAACGGAGCATAAGGTCCTATAACTTTTCAATTTAAATGTTTTGAGTAAATTTAGTGCAGATTGTTTTGGGCTGTTACATTCAGTAATGCTAGCTAAATTAATATGAATTATTCTTTTTAGTCAGTGATTCCCATATCATGCGGATATATTACGACATCTGCCTTGCAAGTTTTAAAATATTCTAAACATTAAATGTATATAGAATTATTTTAATAAATAAAAAGTGCTTATAGCTTATTTAAAGCGCAAAAAAAGTTTATAGAATTCTATAGCCTATATACATGCATTTTCGGTGTCATAAAAAATCTTAGTTCATAAAGTTTCACGGCCAAATTTTCTATCAGTCGGGCGTTTGTACTGATATGGCTCTGAACTCCATAGATAGAGAGTCCCTATCCTTAAGAGTTATGTATGATTTTAGGTGTTATAATAATTACATAGTCATATGAATCAGAAACTCATATTAAACACACTCGGTAACTTCCTTATGATCTTAGGCTTAGGCATCGCGGTGTTCACCTATGCACCTATTATTTACTCAGAAGTAAAATATGAGCTATCTCCAAAGCAGAACATCGTTCCCGTTGAAAATGAACACAATAATGACTCTGATTCAGGCGTATCTGATGAACCTGATTTTGAGAATATTGCCCTTCTAGAGCCGGTTGATCCAGACTTTTCAATTGTCATAAGCAAGATAGACGTTAATGCACCTGTCATTGAAGATGTGACTACAGTTAATCATGAAGAATACATGGCAGCCTTAAAGCGTGGCGTAGCTCATGCAAGGGGGACATCTCTTCCCGGTGAACCTGGTAATATGTTTTTATTCGCGCATTCATCTCTAAACTTTTGGGAATTAGGTCCATACGCTACAGTATTTAATCTTTTAAATAAGCTTGAAAACGGAGATTTGATTACGGTCTTTTATGATGGCCAAGCATACACATACCAAGTTTATGATATGGAAGTCGTTCCTGGGTGGAACACCGAACCATTTTACGAAGAATCAGAAGATGCTACTTTAACTCTTATTACTTGTGATCCACCTGGGTCAACTATTAATAGAAGGGTTGTTAAAGCCCGACTTATTTAACATTAATATTTAACATCAAAAAGTTGACGCATAATATATAAGGCCAAATTTAGGCTGTCTTACAAGCGAACTTTTCGATATGAAATACTAATGCTTAGCGGATTGAGATCGCATATAAGTTGGTTTGAGATCTTTCTTTTAGCCAGGTTAGAACGATTATCTTATCCCCTGCAGGTGTTGGAAATGCTTGGTCTGAAGCAAGAGTGCCTGTATAGATTGGTGTACGATTTGTTCCATCTATTCTTACTAAACTTATTGTGTAGTTATCTGCTGTGTTAGGAGTTTTCTCCACTAATATTAAGTGGTATGAATCTGAGTACCAGTAGATCTTTGTAGTCGTTGGGTCTGGTAGTGTTAATGTTTCGTATGTACGTTTTTCACCTACCGGAAGTGGATCTTCTCCGTTATATATATTTACTTTAACTTCGTTTGGGTTTTCGGTTCCAGGTGTTAAGAAGAAAAATTTTTCTTCGTCCGGAGACCAAGTTGTTTGGCTTGTTAAAGCTTTCTCTTTTATCCATTCTGGCATGTCTTGCTGGCTATCAATTGTTTCAATTTTTGCATTAACAAAGTCGGCTTTATACTCTTCGTCCCATCTGTCGAAGACTTGCTGCACGTTTGTAATTGCCTGTGGTTGAGGGTTGGCGTTTCCAGCTGCGTCTAATTTATATAGAAGATATCCTGTCTCGTTCATTCGAACTAATAATTCATCGTCGTTTTTTGACCACCAAATGTTTTCTCCTGCGGATGGAGTAGCGTTTGAAGTATCTGGAATTAATAGCCTTGTATTGTTTCGAAATATATTAAGTGGTGATCCGGTTAATGGAAGCGACCAAACACCTGGTTCTTCGTGATCTGTCGTTAAGAAGACTATGTTATTTTGGTTTGTAGAGAGTCCAAATGCTTTTACATTAGTATTAGTTAATGGTTCTAGTCTAGGGCTCTGTAAAACTAATACAGCGGTTATATCTGTAACAAGTTCTGGATAAACTGAGATTTCTTTTTCCCAGCTTTCATATCCGTCTCTTTCTATTCTTAATGTGTATTGCCCAGGTTGTAGTGAAGAAATAGTATCGTCAGTTGCAGTTATTAATTCGTCGTCTAGATATATTTTTGCTCCATCGGGCATAGATCTGACCGCGAGCATTCCTGTTTTTTTAACGGTTGGTTGTGGGTAGCCGCTTTGGCCTCTTAGGTCGATTCGCCAGCCTTCACTATATAGTAAGGTCACAACCGTCACTAATAATAGTGAGCTTAATGTAATTGCGAGGTTCAATAAATTTTTCATTCATACAAATCTTATCAAATAAGGCTTTAACCTTAAAGGCTGGCGATATATGTTGTTCTCCTTGTCTTAGGTCGTGATTTTAAAATTTACTAACAAGAAATTGCGAAGTGTGAAAATTTGTAGCGACAATTTTTTAATTGAGATTTTTATTGCTGATTCTCACTTTATCGCAAGCAAATCGATGTGAGAAATAGCTGGTATATCGATCTATTTTCATAACCCGAACCCATAGTTACAAGTTTACCTTGACTAGGTATGTTGCTCGATGTAAGTTAAGGACATGGCTATAGAACTCGCTGACAAACTCTACACATCAACCCAAGTCGCTGACATTTTAGGCGTAAGCTTGAGGACACTATATAGATACATGGAAGATGACAAAATCAAATCCATGAGAACTGCATCTGGCAGACACAGATTCACCAAAGATCACATAATAGAATTTTTAAATGCAGGAAGAGGCGGAATGGGTGATGAGATGTCTTCTGCGCCAGCATATGGAAGTCCTAGAAATTCAGGGTATCCAAATATGCCTCAGAATCAAGGTATGATGCAAAATGGTCAGAGAGGTGGCTATTATGATAATGCTCAGGTGCCGGTTAATAACATGCCAAATCCTTATGCTTCAGGGTCAAACTTTTCTGGTATGAGCCAGCCTGCTCAAACAGGTAATAATATGTATGGTCGTGAAGATAAAATGGGTATGAATACTGCTGCACATAGTGCACAAGGCAATATGCCAAATCAACAGCAGCAAAACCAACAGCCACAACAGAATCAATATAATAGTGATTTTGTTGTTGAAGAAGAAGATGATTTTGAATTTGACGTAACTAGCTATGACTATGATAGTGATGTTGGTACGCAACAAAATCAGACAAGTGCTCCAACAAGCAGTAATAACTATTCGGGTCAAAATTCAGGTTATGGCTCAGCTCAACAGAGCAATTATGCTCAAAGTCCAGTTCAGCCGCAGGCACAGCCAGCACAGCAGCAAGCTGCAAGACAAGATTTTTCTCAGTCTACATACGCGCCTCCGGCAAGTACTTCTGCCCCTGAGGTAAAGCCAGAACCTATGGTTTCGGAAGGTGCGGAAGCTAATATTAATGTTAGATATTATAAGAGCGATTACAGTGATTTAATCGAGCTAGCCAAGAAGATAAAAGATACTTCAAATGCTAAAGATTTAGAGTATGCATTCACTTTATATGCTGGGTTGTCTTTACATTTCTTGATAAGACCATTTACTGTTCTTAACTTCTATGCAAACCCAGAAGATATGCAGCTTTGGAAAGATGAGTTGAGGTTAGTTCCTACTCAGCGCCGAGAAGAGGCAAATGTTGGAATCATAATAAATACCGATATCGTATTCGTTCCAACTAGAGAAATAGGGGGCTTTAAGGTAGTAGAAGATAAGATACTATTGAAGGATTTATCTGCATCAAAAGAAGAAGACTTAGTAAAACAGTTTAGACAACATCTGACATCAATTTAAGGCCTCGAGCCGTGTTTTCGACATAGAATAGCACGGCTTGACAAATACTCTTATAGGTTATAGAATTCCACCAATTGAACATTGTTTGTATGTAATCAGTGAAAGCTTATGCATCACTTTGGGCTTTTAGCCTAAGTACGAGAGCAAAAGCCTTTCGGCAAGACAGGTGGTTACAATCATAGAATAAGACACTTTTTGGAATTATCTTTATTATCCATTTTTTCTCGTCTTATTCACATTCCTCCTTGCGGAAGGGGCTCTTGCTCTAGTGCTAACAAAAACATTACATAATAAATATCGTTTGGGATCCAATTAAAATTTTGGATCGCAGATAAAAAACCGCTTCTAAACATGCAAGTGATTTGGGCAGGACACTTGTCATGCGCCGGAGGCGGTTTTTTGTTTAGATTTTTGCTAAGATTTAGACATGGCAAAGAAGGCAACTATACAAGCCGACAACTCTCTTATTGGTCAGTTTACTAAGTTTTTGTCATCCACAGAACCAGACGATATGCAGAAAAAAGAACAAATTCCAACTAAAAAACTGAAGATTTTACATGTAGCTGCTGAGGTATCTCCATTTTCAAGCGTAGGAGGACTAAGTGGTGTTGTGAGTTACTTGTCTAAGGCGATGGCCGAACGAGGTCACGATGTAAGAATATTTATGCCTAAGTTTGGCACTATAAATGAGAAAAAGTATCAGATGGAGGTAGTCTATAAAGGATTAAAAGTTCCAACTGGATACACAAAAGAAGATAATCATCCCAATTATTTAATTTGCAATGTTAAGAAATATGTAACGGAGGCTGGTGTTACTGTTTATTTTTTAGAGAACATGGAGTTTTATGAAAAGCGTTCGAATGTTTACGCTTATTCAGATGACCACATTCGTTGGGCTTTGCTTTCTTATGGTGCACTTAAATATATTTGTGAGTGTATTGATTGGGTTCCAGATATTGTTCATGCACACGATTGGCATGCTTCACTTGTTCCGAATATTATAGCTACTCAATATAAGAAAAATTCTTGTTTGTCCCATACAACAACAGTGTTAACTATCCACAATATGCAATTTCAGGGATTAGAAGTTGATCCTACAAGTCAATTAAATTTTGATGATGGAAAATCTGATATTCCAAGACTTTTTAGTGAACGTTTAAAGAAATTAAACTTCTTAAGACGTGGAATTTTATATTCTGACTTGGTAAACACAGTTTCTGAAGGTTATGCACGACAAATTTTGACTCCAGAATATGGATGCGGACTAGATAAACTATTAATGGAATTACGATCAAAATTATTCGGGGTAGTTAACGGTATCGACTATGACAAATTTGATCCCGAGCACGATCCGCTTTTAGCCGAACACTTTAATATAAATACTCTAAATAATCGTATAAAGAATAAAGCTAAATTACAAAAAGAATTTGGGTTAGAAGAGGATTTATCAATTCCATTATTCGGATATGTTGGCCGTTTAGATCATCAAAAAGGTGTTGATTTAATGCTTGAGGTTGTAGAGAAATTCCTTAAAGATTTTTATGCACAATTTGTATTGGTTGGATCAGGTGATGGTGGATACGAAAAAATGGCCAATAAATTAATGGAAAAGTTCCCTGGGCAAGTTGGCGCACATACGTATGCAAACTTTACGCTACCTAAATTAGTATTTGCAGGTTCAGACATAATGTTAATGCCTTCAAGATTTGAACCTTGTGGAATTGTTCAAATGGAAGCAATGCGATATGGCGCTATTCCAATTGTTCGCGCAACCGGCGGTTTAGACGATACGGTCAAAGATTTTAATCCATCAACTTTAGAAGGAAATGGATTTAAATTTAAAGATTTTGACGGATGGTCGCTTTATGGCCAAATGGTTCGTGCTGCAGAAACTTATAGAAACAAAGAAGACTGGATGCATTTGCAGGTTAATGCGATGAGCGAAGACTTTTCTTGGGCACAAATCGCTGTTAAATATGAAGACTTATATAAAAAAGCTATGCATTTTAAATCAGAAGGATATGTTCACGGAGGAATGGTCGAATGAAATGGGCCCACTTCCTGCACATATACCAGCCGGCAGACCAGCATCCAGGTATATTAGAAAAGATTGTTAATGAATCTTATCGACCAATCTTACGAGGACTTATTAAAACCCCAGAATCACGAGTCACACTAAACATAAATGGCACCTTGGTGGAAAAGCTTTTTGAACACGGTTACAGAGATGTAATTGATGATATTAAAGCTTTAGTCGACCTTGGACGATTAGAACTAACAGGCTCTGCAAAATTCCATGCTTTTTTACCTTTATTACCAGAACACGAAGTCGAAAGGCAAATAAAACTTAACGAAGAAACAATGCGCAAATATTTTGGGGATAAGTTTGTAAAAAAAGGGTTTTTTAGTCCAGAAATGGGATATTCACCAAAAGTTGCCGCTGCTGTAGAAAAATTAGGATACCAATGGATGATTATCGACGAAGTTTCGATCTGTGAACCAGGTCAGACTTTAGAAGATCTTCATATGGATAAAATTTACACAATTAAGGGAACAAATTTGAAAGCTTTTTTTAGAGAGAAGCAACCAAGCAACGTAATTATGGGAGCGTTAGTACGTTCAGCAGATTCGTTAAAGAAAGTTATGCAACGCAGATTAGAAAGTAATACTTATGTTGTAACAGCAATGGATGGGGAAACCTTTGGCCATCATAGACCTGGATTTGAAGAATCTCTATTCGAAATTATTAGAGACCCAGCTTTTGACAATGCATTTATTAGTCAACTTCCCAATTATTTTAGTAATACTGTAGAAGTGGTGCCTAAAGATTCATCTTGGGCATCGAGTGCAATAGATGTTGCGAATAATAATCCATATAACCTTTGGTTGCATCCCGATAATCAAATTCATACATACGAATGGGAACTAGTTGATCTTGCAATTAGGGTTGTGAACGGTTCGCAATATTCGGACGAAAAATATCCACACATGTTAGAGGAAGAAATGAGTTGGGAGGACATGACCGAAGATCAAAAGTATCACGAAGAAAGAAAACGCCAATGGGTTAGGGTCCGTGGGGCTCTAGACGCCGCTTTAAACAGCGATCCGATGTGGTGGGCTAGTGCAAGACCTTGGTGGAGTGTTGAGATGATTGAGAAAGGAATGAACGCTTTATACAAAGTGATAATGGAAACGCCGGATGCACATAGCGAAGATAAATCTCAAGCCGAGAATTTATATAAAAATATTTTATTTACAGCTCACGAATGGCAAAGAGCTGGAATGGTAGACAAAATGGCTGCAAATGATGCTGCTGAAAGAAGAATACCTCTATCGAAGCGCTTTGCAGCAGAGGGAACTTATGTTGCAATGCTCAAGGCGCTAAAAGATGAAGAAATGAATGCAGCTGCAAAGCGCGAATACGAACAAGCAATTAAGTGGAGAGACTCTCAATATAAGTTAGAAAGAGATTTAGATATTTATGATGCAGTTCATATTATCGATCTATTTAAGGCCGAAGGTGATTTTAAGAAGTTTGAAGAATATCTAAGCGAATATCGCAAAAAATATCGTGAGATATCAAAAGGGCAACCAGAATAATTAATTATTTTCTTGCCCATAATTAACAATAAAATTTTGACAACGTTTCGTAGGTAGCTTGAGACTACAGGCTCAAGCGTGAAGCCGGAGGTACGTCGGAAAAATTTTAATGTTAATAATGCATGGATCCAAAAGTTAAAGCAATTTTAGATAAATATTCTCTTACAGAAACTGAAATAATCAGACAACCAGATAATGGAATGGTTCGTTCTTATGTTATTACAGCTAAAAGTGCACATGGAGCAGAATATACTGTTAAAGTTTTTACTTCTTCTGATATAACTGCAAAAAATCATTTTATAAATGAAATTCATAATATTCGAAGAATACGCTCTAAGGTTAAGTCAAAATTTAAAGATTGGGTTCCGAATATTAAATGGTTTTCACAAAATAACGAGTATCCATATTACATATATAAATATGTCGAAGGTGAAGCATTAGGACGTTTTATAAAAGATTATGGTATAAAGTGGGGCAGTTTTAGACACAAAAACTTCTATGAATTTTTGCAATTTTTTGATGAGATTCATAAATTGTCTGATGAATCACTAACACTTCCTAGCTGGGGATACCGTGTTGCCCGCAAAGAATTACAGTTCTATTTTGAAAATACGAGAAGGCTTCTTCCATCTGATACTTATGACAAAGTTATATCTTTTTTAGATGCAAACCAGAATAAAGCATTTAAATATAAGAATGTTTCACACCGGGATTTATATCCTGAAAATATTATTTTAAAGCAGCCTGGCTCGCGTAAATTCTGTTTCTTAGATTGGGAATATATGAGCGAAGTGCCTATCGGATTCGACGCAGCATTTTTATATTTACTATTTTGGCGCGAAGAATATTGGAAGGCCAAAGTAATGTCTTATTATTACAACAAATATAGCGAAGAGTCACAGAAACACTTATTAAATGCATTTAATCTATCATTCAGACTTTGTTTAATGGTTCTTTCTATAAGATTTTTGTATCAGATTAATGCATTTTCAGATCGAGTGAGTTCCGATTACGAACATGCATATTTATCATTTAGTTATGACCTTCAAGCTGCATTGTCAGGTGAAATCATAAAGCCTAAAAACATCAAGTTTTACCTAAGCTTAGAAGATATTCGTAAAGTTGCTGAAGAATACGGTATAAAAGATGTTAAAAATTATGAGGTGTTTTATGCAAGTAAAGGAAATACTGTTGCTAAAGTTGATACCAAATCAGGTTGCTATATTTTCAGATTTTATTCTCAGTCAAGATCTACAACATTAATAAGTCGAGAGCTCGAAATATTTGAGAAACTAACAGACCGCGGTATTAAGACCTATGATGTACTAAGAACTTTAAAAGGTGATATCTATTTGAAATATAAACTATATGGCAAGGTCCGCCGTATAGCTGTTTTAACATATATAAGCGGAAAGAAGATTCATCAGAAATGGGCAAATGAAAAATCGGCTGTTGAAGTCGGTCATGTGCTGAAAAAGATTCATGACAGCAACATAATTCACGGGGATTTTAGCAAGGAAAACGTTTTATTTATAAGAAGCAAAGTAAGCGGAGTTATTGATTTTGAATGGGGGAGATTCACTACATCCTCGAGCGCTAAATTCAATGATATGGCAAAGGCAATCGCACTTTGGCTAATTGATGTTAGAAGCAAAAAATTAGACGAAGGTGTATTTGTTAAGGAGTTTTTAAAAGGATACTATGGACAATTCCCCCAAAAGGCAAAATTGGAAAAAATAAAGCTTGCCGTTATAAGTAAAGTTAACGAAGAGAGGGCAATATTCTTAACAACAATTGATAAAAATAGCAAAATGAGAAATTTAGGAAAGCGCTTCGACCATGCAATTAAGAAGGTCCAAGAAGTCGAGCCCGACTAAGCTATAAAGCTAATACTTTGTTATATAGGTGAATATATTTCTTTGCGCTTTCTTTCCAAGAAAAGTCTTCCAGCATGCATGCTACAACCATCTTCTGCCATTTATTTTTATCATTAACATAGAGGTTTAATGCGTTTCTTAACGCTTCTAGCATCGCATCTGTGCTTAGCTGTTCGTAAGTAAATCCTGTTTGATTGTTTTGTACTGTATCGTAAAGTCCTCCTGTTGCGCGTACAACTGGAACAGACCCATATTTCATGGCGATCATCTGTGTTAGTCCGCATGGTTCAAATCTTGATGGGACCAAGAACATATCAGATGAAGCATAAATTCTACGTGCGGTTTCTTCTGAAAAAGTTATTAAGGCACGAATATTTCCCCTTAAATCACTCTCGTTATATTCTTTAAATTTAGTTTCAATAAACGGATCACCTGTACCTAACAAAACGACTTGGTATCCCATTTCTATTATTTGTCTAACTCCTTCTGCAACTAGGTCGAGTCCCTTTTGGTGTGCGAGACGGCTAACTAAACCAAGCAATGGGCGATCAGGATTAATATCTAGGCCCAATTCTTCTTGTAACATACGCTTATTTTCGCTTTTGCCCTTTTTCCAGTCGACGGTTGTGTATTTGTTTAGAATAAAATTATCGTTTTGTGGATTAAATATCTCGTAACTTATTCCGTTTAGAACTCCGGTTAAGCGAGCACCACGTGCTTTAAGTATTTCTTCTAGGCCTTCGCCATACTCTGGAGTTTGGATTTCTTCTGCATATTTTTCTGACACCGTATTTACGAAGTCTGAACCGACAATTCCCTGTAGAACGAAGTCTAGGTTATCGTCTTGGGCGTCCCAACTCATGGTTCTGTCTTGAGAAATGTTTATGCCTAATTTTTCTCCAACTTCAAGACGGCTAAATCCTTGATAGGCAAGATTGTGAATTGTGAATATCGTTTTTACTGGTTTTTTTTGAATAAACTTACTTCTGCTTTGAATGATTTGTGGAACCATTCCGGTATGCCAGTCGTTACAGTGAATTATTTCAGGTTTAAAGCTGCCGATTTCTGCTTCTAGGCCTTCGGCAAATATATCAGCAATTGCCTTGCTAAAGAATGCGAAGCGTTCAATTTCTCCTTCTGGGCTAGGCATAAATTCTGGAGAATAATAGATGCCTCCATTTGAAATATAATCTGCGTTTTCGATTAGGTAAATTGGAACCTGTGTGCCGGGCAACATAGTCAAATAAATATTTGTTAAAAGACTTTTGTCTCCATATGAAATTAATTTTTCAGCAATTTTTTGAGGATAATGACCGTTTTGTTCTGCTGCGAATTTTTCAGCAAGTGGTTTATAAAAAGGTATAGCGACTCTTACATCTATCCCAAGTTCAAATAATACAATTGGAAGGCTACCTATAACGTCTGCAATTCCTCCAACTTTAACTAAAGGTGCGCATTCGGAAGCGGTTATCAAAACTTTCATTAAAACATTCTAAATGGATGTACGCTATAAGTATAGTAAGAAATGTTTTATACTTTACTAATGCCGGCCCACTTCTTAAAAAAGCAATTTATATCTTTTATTTTGCTTATTTTTTTCTTTTTATTTACGGCATTTTTACCAAATATTGTTGATGCACAAAATTTTTCGCTAGGAGTTTCAACTTATTATCCCGTAGAAGGCGACATAAATGATGGCGATATTGTTGCAAATGTTGACGGCAAGTTTGTTCGAACAGCTTTTCCATATCAGCCTAATTTAGTCGGAATTTATATCGAAAAGCCAAGTATAGAGTTTAAGCCCGCTAATACCGAAGGAATGAAAGCAATTCTGTCTACGGGTGAGGCTTTAGTAAATGTGTCTACAAAAAATGGACCAATTAAAAGAAATGATTTTTTAACTTCATCAGAGATTCCAGGCGTAGCTATGCTTTCAACTGCGAAGGGGTATGTAATCGGTAATGCTTTAGAGGATTATAGCGAGTCAGATCCTAATAAAATTGGCAAAATCAGAGTCAGCATTTTTGTTCAGGATACAAATTCCAGTGCCCTAACAATTGGTTCCGAAGGTGGCGTAAATTTATTAGACATTTTTTCGGCAAGTAAATTAGCTTTATATCAAAGCCCATCCGAATCATTTAAATACATAGTCGCAGCTACTGTTGTGATTATTTCTTTTATCTTTGGGTTTATTACATTCAGAAAAGTTGCCGTAAAAGGAGTTGAAGCGATTGGTAGAAACCCGCTTGCAAGCAAAGTTATTGGTGTCGGAATTTTACTGAATTTGATTATTACAGTGTCCATTATTATCGCCGGACTTGTGTTAGCTTATTTCATAGTCACCTTATGAGCGAAGCGAATATGTGGCTTTATAATTAATTAAATCTGTATAATAAATTTATGGAATTTTCTTTAGATAGCTTTCAATACTTAGTAATCGCAGCAAATTTTATTATTACTGCATTCTTAATCGGATATTCTATATATCTATACAGAATCGAAAGAGATCTTAGGCATAAATTTAGGAATGTTAATGCGAAAGCTGCAAAAATAGTCGAAGAAGCGAATAACAAAGCTATCCACATAATAAATCACTCAAAGTATGTTTCAGACGAAATGAGAAACAACGCAGATCAGAGTTTTCAAAAAGTTCTAGAAGATCTCGAGAGCGAAAATAAAGGATTTTATAAATCATTAGAGCAAGCTTATTTTGATAAATCAGAAGTTTTTGTAAAAGGAATTCAAGCCGAAACCGAAAAAGGCATAAACGATTTCTCACAAAAAATCGCGCAGACTACAACAGAAACCCAGGTCGCAATCGAAAAAAAGCTTGAAGCCGACTACGAAGAAGCTAAAAAGGATATAAATAAGTTTAAGGAAATTAAAAAGAAAGAGTTTGAAGAAAAATTAAAAGAGAAAATAGCTTCAATTTCTGCTTCTGTAATGCCCGACTATTTGAAAATTGACGACCAAGAGAAGTTTGCTAAGGAAGTAATCGAGAAAGCTGCTTCTGAAGGTTTTTTCAATTAATTATTGATCAAAATAATACAATGAGTACAAATCCTGCCAAAAATAAAATAGTTTTAACCTTTGATGATTTTTCTGTAATAAAAGATAAATTAGAAAACTTAAGATCTCAGGTTTATAAAACTGATTTTAAATTTGAAGACTATCTAGATAAAAATTTCACTAAAGAACAAAAAGAATTTATTTCTAATGATGTTAATGTTACTGCTGACGCCGCCGCGTCAGAAAAATCTATTGATACATTCTTGAAAAATATTTCAAACGCAGAAACAATATTTGTTAAGGTACCTTTTGTTCCATCGGCTGGATTTATACAGTGGATTAAAGAATATTTGCAAGAAAAAACAGCAAACAACAACGATACATGTTTACTAATGAAAATCGACACGGATAAATCTTTGATTTCAGGTGCTCACATTGAATTTAGAGGCAAAATAAAAGATCAAACAGCTAAAAACGAAGTATTAAATATTTTTAAAGTATCTTGACCAATAGCATCCTAACTAATTTTGATAAATATATTGACCAGGTAAAAGAATATGGGGTTGTTGAACAAGTTCGACATCCAGTTGTTATTGCTTCCGGGCTTCCTGGCGCCAAAATTAACGAAATTATTGTTTTTGAAGATAATTCAGTAGGTCAAGTCACATCATTAAATATAGATAGTGTCGAAATAACAACTTTCTCTGATGTTCCGATGAAATCAGGAATGCGAGCTACTAGAACAAATGACAAGTTATTCGTTTCGGTTGGTAACGAGCTATTAGGAAAGGTTATAGACCCTCTGGGGAACCTTTTATTTGGGAGTTTAGATAAGCAACCCGATACAAAACGGGAGATCGATGTTGCTCCACCAAGAATAGATAAAAGAGCTCGTATTACTAAACAATTACAGACGGGAGTTAGTGTAATTGACTCTATGCTGCCTTTAGGTAAAGGCCAAAGAGAACTTGTGGTTGGTGATCGAAAGACTGGTAAGACTTCCTTTGTTTTTAATATTGCCAGAACAATCGCAGAAAGCAGTCCTAATGATATAGTTATTTATGCATCTATTGGAAAAGAGAGAAGTGAATCAAAAAGACTAAAAGAAATTTTCCAGAAACAGCTAGACGAAGGTAAGATTGTCATAGTTGCATCGAGCTCAGATCAATCTCCAAGCTTAATAGATTTGACTCCATATTCAGCAATGACCCTCGCAGAATACTTTAGAGACCAGAGTAAAGATGTCCTAGTTGTATTTGATGACTTGAGTACTCATGCAAAGTTTTATCGCGAAATGGCGCTGCTTTCTAAGCGTTTTCCCGGGAGAGATTCATATCCAGGTGACATATTTTATAAGCACGCACGACTTTTAGAACGCGCTGGAAACTTTAAAGTTGCCGATGGCAAAGAAGCATCGATTACTTGTCTTCCGGTTGCCGAAACTCAGGATAGTACATTAACCGATTACATTACATCAAACTTAATCGGTATAACCGACGGGCACATTTTATTCGACATAGAAGCTTTTAATAAAGGTATGAGACCTGCCGTAGACATATTCTTATCTGTTACTCGTGTGGGTAAGCAGACTCAAACAAAGTTGACCCGTGAAATTACAGGGAACGCATTAAAACTTCTAAAAGTTTACAACGATACTTTGGCCTACCAGCACTTTGGGGCTGAGCTTAGTACGGACGTTAAGAAACTCATCGATAAAGGCGAGAAGATTTATAAATTTTTTGAACAGAGCACAGACGTTTCGGTGCCGCCACAGTTGCAGGCATTATTTTTAACTTTATTAATCGAAGGAAATTTTAACAAAAGAAGAACCACGGATGTTTTAAGCTATAGGGCAACTATGCTCGAAAACTATAGGAATGATATAAATGTAAAAAACAAGATTGACGAATTATATGCTGCAAAAGCATATAAAGACTATGTTAGCGCCATAAATGCAGATCCGAATAGTATCTACAAATGGTTGGGCTTCTTAAAATGAGTTTAGAGGCGTTTAAATTTTTCAAAAGGCAATTCCATGCCTTTTGAAATCTAAAAAATTAGAAATGAATTCAAAAAATATTAGACAACTTGATTTAGAAATAGAACTTACAAGATCAATACAACTTTTAGCTAAGACCTATGAGGAATTAGCTGTTATGCAGATGCAACGTGTAAGAAAATCCGTCGAAAATACTCGTAGATTTACCGATGAGTTGAATAAAATCTATAGCGAGGTCAAATTTTCATATAGAAAGAAAATTTTGTCTAATTCTAAGGGTAAATTAAAAGATGGAAGGGTTTCATTTTCTACATTAAATAAAAACGGTAAAAAACTGGCTTTACTTATTACTCCCGATCATAGATTTACCGGTAATATAGCTAGGAAAGTGTTTTATCCGTTTTATGAATATATAAATACTGAAAATTGTGACGTAGCTGTCATAGGTAAGATAGGTAAGGAGATGTTTAGTCAAACTGGATTTGCACATAATTTTATTTTTATAAATTTGCCAGAAAGTCCAGATTCTGATTCTTTGGATAAGATTTTTCAATATATGTTAAATTATGAATCAATTGAAGTATTCCATGGTAAATTCATAAATTTAATTAATCAGATTGCAGTAAAGCAAAACTTAACAGGCGATGAGCTCGAATCGGAAGATTATGACGCCGTAAGATCGGAGGAATATCTATTTGAACCTAACGCCGAAAAAATACTAAACTTCTTTGAGGAACAAATTTTTGGAACTTTGTTTAAACAAATACTGTCTGAGGCGACACTTTCGCGTCTTGGCTCGCGAATAAGCGCCATGGAAAGTGCGACAAACAATGCAGGAGTAAGTGTAAAGGCGTTAAATAAGTCTCGAAATGCTTTTGTAAAAGCTCTTGATAACAAAAAGCAATTACAAAGAATTTCTGGTATTTCTATTTGGGGGTAATATGGAAAAAGGAAAAATAATATATATAAAAGGGAATATTATAAAGGTTGAATTTGCAGGTAAGTGTGCGAATATCGGCGACGTATTATACCTAGAAGCCGCCCCAGAAGTCGAAATGGAAGTCTATGCTTTAGAGAGCGGATCTGTTGCGACATGCCTTGCTTTAACAAAGGTTGACCTAGCGGCAAGAGGAGATGTTGTTATAAGTACAGGTAGGTCACTTACAGTTCCTACCGGGGAAGCTGTTTTAGGTCGTGTTTTTGATGTTTTTTCAAAAGCCCACGACCTGAAAGAAGATTTGAGTACTTATCAGTCTGTGGGTATTTTTGATAACAATAAAGTTCCTACTGAAAATGTACTCGTTCCTACAGAACTTCTTAGAACGGGCATAAAAGCCATAGATTTCTTTGCTCCTATATTAAAAGGTGGGAAAGCTGGTCTTTTTGGTGGCGCAGGTGTAGGTAAAACTGTACTCTTAACAGAATTAATTAATAATATTGTTATTTCTTCAAAGTCTAAGAATGCTCTATCAGTATTTTCAGCTGTTGGAGAGCGTTCTAGAGAGGCTCAGGAGCTTTATGAGTATCTTGGAGAGACTGGGGTGCTTGATAAGGTTGCTCTTATTTTAGGGCAAATGGGTGAGAACCCTGCCGTTAGATTTAGAACAGCATACTCAGGCGCTGCACTAGCTAAGAGCCTTAGGGATACCACAAACAGTGACGTTTTATTCTTTATGGATAACGTTTATAGATTTGCCCAGGCAGGTCACGAACTTTCTACACTAATGAATGTACTGCCTTCTGAGGATGGCTATCAGCCGACTTTAACCTCTGAAATGGGGTTGTTTCATGACAAATTAACATCTACTACGTCAGGTGCGATTACATCTATAGAGGCTATATTCGTTCCTTCTGATGATTTGAGTGACTATGGCATAAGGTCTATATTTCCATATCTAGAAACAACCATAGTGTTATCTAGAGACATATATCAACAGGGCAGATTTCCGGCTATAGATATACTTGAGTCTTCTTCTTCAGCATTAAATCCTGTTACTGTTGGGGATCAGCATTATGTGGCATACATTGAGGCAAAGAAACTTTTGGAAAAAGCAGTGGGTATAGAGAGAATTGCGTTGTTAATAGGCGAGTCTGAGCTATCTTATGACGATCAGATTTTGTATAGACGTGCTAATATTCTCAAAAACTACATGACTCAAAGCTTTTTTGTAGTCCAGGCTCAAACAGGACAACCTGGCACGAACGTTACCGTGGAAGAGGTTGTCAAGGATGTTTCAGATATAATCGATGGTAAATATGACGCATTTGACCCAAATAAGTTTCTGTTTATAGGGAAGATCGACCCTACTAAGCTAGAGTCTGTACAAACCTAATAGGCCTTGTTTGTCATATTATTTAAAGGGATTCTAGGCCGACAAGTATTTCTACTTCGTTTTTTACGCATTTTAAAATACCTTTCCCGATTCTAAGTTGGACTTTTTCATTGTGGTTGGTTTGGATTAGGATATTTCTCTTAATAATTGATATAAAGCTTTGATGGCCTGGTAGGACATCGAAGCGACCCTCCTCATTTTCCGATGAAACGGACTTCGCAGAGCCTGAGTAGATCGTTTTTTCTGATTCTATAACTTTTACCTCTAGTTTTTGTGTTTTATCTTTGGTTTCCATTACTACTATTCTAAGGCTATATCTTATTGGTGTCTATTTGAGGTGCATGGAGGTTTATCTATTTAGCTTCTGTCATAGTTCTTGAGCTGAAATTGAGTAAAAAAATTTTGGTTATGGGGTACTTTTTTAGTGCAAAAAACTCGCGAGAAAAAATTACACTATTGCTATGCTTTCAAAGCTTTTGTATAATTTTCTCATCACGAGATTTTTAAAATTAATCCCTGCCCATGGATACAACGAATCTTGACAATTTAAGAGATGTTAATCGGTTAGTACCAACTGACGAGATTATTAAACTTGCCAAAGATAGTGGAGTTAAATTCGGTTTCGGAGATGCAAGAAATCGTATCAGATACTTCGTTAAAAATGGGCTTCTTCCTCATCAAGTCCGTAAAGTTTTAGACGGAAAAATTACACCTCATCTTCCATACTCTGCACTTGAGAGGCTAATTGAAATCCAGGATCTTCAAACTACTTTTAAATATACAATCCCTCAACTTATAGAGCATTTTAATGACTCTAACGTAAAGCAAGAGCGTTCAAAGTTTGAAGGATCAACTCCACAACCTATTGATGTTCCTGAAGAAGAGATTGTCGATGAAACAGTAAGTTCCACCTCTAATACCCCAGTTGCTCCTAATTCCGTGATAGATGCAACAAATGCTGCATCAGCCAATAGCATAGGTTCTGGGGATAATAATTCCTCTGTTATAGAAGAAGTTAAGCCACAAAAAAATGGTGGTTTTCAACCAATCGTCGGTAGCGAAGCTAGTAAGTTAGAAGTTGCGAATGGGAAGGTAAATGTAGGAGATTTGGCAAATGATGAGTTAGAAAATAAGACAGCAAAAGAGGTTGCGACAAAGCATGTCGGTAAGTACGCCTTAATTGCAGCTGGATTTTTACTTCTATTAATAGGTGTCATATCTCCATCGTTAGTAAGTGGTAAAGGTATTAATTTAGGTTGGCTGAAGAACGGGTTAAGTGATAGTTTTGGATTTTTACAAGATAAGGTAAATAATGATGAAAATGCTCCTGCTGCTTCGGGCAACTTGGCGCAAAATGTCACAGATAGCACACAGGTAAGCTCAAATACTAATACAACAAATACTCAGGCATCGGTTTCAATATTTGGAATAAATATTCCAGCATATTTTTCAAATACGACTACATTCGGATCAGATGTCAATTTTGAGGGAAACCTTAATATAGAAAACCAGGATATCAATTTGGGAACCGGGTCAATTCTTGCCTCAAATATTATCTACACAATTACGGGTGGAAATGGAATGCAGGTTTCGGCTGGCCAAAACCCTGTAATTACAAATACTGGTGTATTAAGTATAGGTGGAGAATCAGGTGACATTGAATTAGCGGCTGGTGAAGGTATTGAAGTTGATGGAACCCAAATTACTAATATAGGAGTCCTTAGCCTTGGTGGAGAAACAGGTGAGCTTGAATTATCTGCTGGTGCAGATATAGATATAAATGGTTTACAAGTTGCACTTCAACCGGTACTAGATACGGTTGAACAGATAAATTTGCCTGCAGATTCTGCAACAGCTTTGAAATTTGGCGGTATTGGAATTGGCCAAGCTGGTACATCGGTTTCTACATCGGGAGCTTCTTTAATCGGAATATATGACAATTTAGTCAACAGCTCAGCATCGAATCTACAATTGGCAGTTTCGGATATCGATACAGCGATAGGTGATCGCGATTATTCGTTCCCACATTACATATCAGACGGACAAACTGTGACAGAAAGTTTAGAAACTTTAGATTCAACAATTTGGGGAATAGTCGGAGGTTCGATTGTCTGGTTTGATGGGGGCAATTACGTTTATACATCTGATTCTGAATACTTGGGAAATCCAACTAGTGGAGGAGCTAATAAAGTTACTGGGCTTTTCCTAGAAGATAATGCCCCTATAACTTTTGGTACAAGCAATAATTTTACTGCTGTATTTGATGGAACACAGTTCGCTATGACGGATGGTTCTAACATTTTTATGAGTTTAGTTGATAGTGGTGCAAGCGCGAATTTTGCAATTAACAGGGATGACTTATTTGTTGCTCATGACGGTAAGGTAGGTATTGGAACAACTGCCCCGAGTTCTGCTTTACACGTAATCGGAAGTGCCAATATAACCGGTCAATTAACCTTAGGCAATGTTCCAACTGTAGGCGCTACTTCAACTGTGTTAACAAGCAGCTCTGGAGTTATTTCAGCTATGGATGTAAGCAGTTGGGATCTTGATTCATCCGATGATGTAACCACATTTTTAGGGTTAACAGATACGCCTGCTTCATATGCAGGGGCTGCTAATTATTTTGTAAGAGTAAATGGTGGCGGTACTGCATTGCAATTTACTGATTTAAGTGCATGGGATCAGGATTCTTCAGATGATTTAACCGGTTCAGGTGTAGATAGGTTCATTCCACTTTGGAATTCTGCTTCAGACTTGGTAACGTCTATTTTATATCAGGAAAGTGTGACAAATAATGTCGGTATCGGTACTACAGATCCTGAATATGCTCTAGATATCGTAGGCGATATCAATACTTCTACAGATTTATTCGTTAATAATATTGCATTAAGTTCAACCGGGGGAGCAGGTTTAATTGGGGTTGATAGTACCAACATTGCAAATTCTTCAGCCACTATATTGCAAGATGTTTTAGAGGACCTAGACGCTTCTATCCAAAGCGGCTCACATGATCCATTAACTTTAGCTGGCTCTTATGATTACTTAACATTAGATGGTCCGAATCAAGTTCTTACTCTAAATCAGATTGATTTAACAACAGGTACCGGAGATGTAACTGGTTTATTAGGCGTGACAAATGGTGGTTTAGGCGCAAATGTATCAGCAGCTGGGGCTGGAGAATTGTTATTCTCGACTTCAACAACTGCTTACGATTCTTTAAGTGCCGGATCTTCGAATCAGATTTTATTATCGAATGGAGCAGCTTCTCCTAGCTGGGTTAACTTAAGTACTTTGATTTCAGGGGGGGATGATATTAGTGTGACCGGAACTACGTCCTTAACAGTTGCTTTGGAGGATAATATAGATCTTATTTCAGTAAATGCTGCCAGTGATGCGGGTATTAGCTTTTATGATAATGGTAGCAACTTAGGTATGTTTATCGAGGATGGTGGTCAGATTGGTGTTGGTAGAACAAATCCTGAATACACATTAGATGTATCTGATACAGGAAGATTTGGAGGTCAATTGACATTAGCTTCTGTTCCATCTAGTGCAAGCAATAGCGTTTTAGTATATGGAGCGGGCGGAATTGTTTCACAAAGAGATGCTAGCGGTTGGGATACAGATGCGTCAAATGATGTCACCACTTTCTTGGGATTAACCGATACACCAAGTACATACGCAGGAAGCGCTAACTATATAGTCCGAGTTAATGGAGCAACAAACGCACTAGAGTTCTTAGATGCAGCAGGTTGGGATCAAAATGCTGCAGATGACTTAACCATTTCAGGAACAGCAAATCGTTCAGCTAAATTTAATGCATTAGGAAATAATGTAATGGAAGGATCTATAGATGATCTATATAACGCAGTTGCAGTAACAATTGATGCAAGCGGTAAGGTCGGTATCGGAACAACTGGCCCACAATTTGCATTAGATGTTGTCGGAAGAATTAGAGCTACAACCGATTTAATGGTTGGATCAGTAAATTTGGCTGACAACTCTTCAGCTGCAAGCGGAGCATCATTAATAGGAGTATTTGATAATAGCTTAACTTATGTTTCTGGTAATACTAATGTTCAAAGTGCTATTGAGCAATTAGATGCAGCAATTGCAACAGCATCAGTCGGTGATATTTCTGCGATCGGTGATGTAACAAGTGGCGATGCGTTTACATCGGGCGGAACACAGGGAACAAGTTTATGGTTCTATGATGCAGATGGAAGAGGTCAATTAACAATTGCTAACTTAACAGGACCACAGACATACACATTGCCGGACGCTAGCGGTGAGATTTCATTATTGGGTCAAACAATTGCAAACAACGAATTAGTAAATTCAGATATCACATTCAATGGTGATTCGGGTTCCGCCGCTATCTCCTTGGGCGGGGATTTTGACGTGATCGGCGGACCCGGAATCAGCACTTCAATATCAGCTACAACACTAACAATTACTAATACTGATTTAGGATCTACACAAAACATCTTCAAGAATATAGCTGTATCTGGCCAAAACACAGTTGTTGCAGATGCTAACAACGACACAATGACCCTAGTTGCAGGTACAAACGTAACTATTACAACAGACGATACAACTGATTCCGTAACAATAAATGCAACAGATACTAATACAACATATACAGCAGGCAACGGTTTAACTTTAGCCGGAACAACATTCAAGTTCGGTGGAACAATTAGCGAAGATACAAGACTATTTAGTGCTACATCTGGAGAGATTCTATTTGTAAACGATACAACCGGAAATATTGGTTTGGGTATGACAGCTCCAGGCTACAAGTTAGATATAAATGGAACAGCTAGAGTAGGCGGTCAATTAACATTAAGCAATGTTCCTTCCACATCTAATAATAATTTAGTGTTAACAGTAAACGGTGGAGTTGTTAGCTCTATAGATACAAGCGCGTGGGATACAAATGCGTCAAATGATGTCACTACTTTCTTGGGATTAACAGATGCTCCTGACTCATACACAGGCAGCGAGACTTATTTAGTAAGAGTAAAGGCAGATGGAACAGGCTTAGAATTTGTAGATCCTGCGACAGTAGGCGGAGTTAACTCAGTCACAAATAGTGATGGAACATTAACAATCTCTCCAACAACCGGAGCTGTTGTTGCTTCATTAAATTTAAATCAAGCAAACGCTTGGCTAGCTGCTCAAACATTTAGTGCCAATACATATTTTGGTGGAAATGGAATTTGGAGTTCTACAGGTGATGTCGGTATCGGTACAACTGCACCAGCATATAAACTTGATGTTGTTGGTGGAATTAGAACAACAACAGACTTGTTTGTAGGCAATATTGGATTAGGAACAACACAGCCTACAGGCTCAGGAGCTTCACTAGTTGGCGTTTATAATGGAAACTTAACAAACTCTATTGCTACAAATGTTCAGTCTGTATTAGAGGATTTAGATGCTGCAATAGCAGGTTCTTCACACGATGCAGTTACATTAGCAGGTGCATACGATTACTTAACATTAAGTGGCCAACAGATTACATTGCAACAGATTGATTTAACTGAGGATGTAATAGGAGTATTGCCAACCTCAAATGGCGGTACCGGGCTAAATATTGATCCTACTGCAATTGCTGACGGCCAGATTTTAATTGGAAACAATGCTGGTGACACATTTAGCTTAGCTACTATAACTCAAGGAACAGGTATTTCTATAACAAACGGTTCAGGAACAATTACTATTGCCAACTCTGACTTGGGTTCTAGCCAAAATATCTTTAAGAATATAGCTGTAAATGATCAAGGAACTGTGTCAACTGATACAAACAATGACACTTTGACATTAGTCGCAGGAACAAACGTAAGTATTACAACCGATACCGGATCAGATTCAATAACAATTAACGCTACCGACACAGATACAACATACACAGCAGGCAATGGTTTAACTTTAGCAGGAACAACCTTCAAATTCGGTGGAACAATAACAGAGCCTACAAGATTAGCTGATGGCTCATTCGAATATCTATTCTTAAATAATGCAAATGGAAGAGTAGGTATTGGAACAACTAACTCAGGTAGCAAGCTATCGGTAAGCGGTAACCAATCTATCGGTTCTACATATGCATTATTGGCGGCTCCAACTAATGGATTAATCGTAGAAGGAAATACAGGAATCGGAGTAACGGCAACTATCTACCAATTAGAAGTTGGCGGAACAGCGGCTGTACAAAACCTAGTATTAGGTGGAACACAAATAACAACAACTGGAACCGAAATTAATTTACTAAGCGGATTAACATCGACTTCAACAGAACTGAACTACCTAGACGGAACAACAGTTCCAGCTGGTGCAGTGATGTTCGGAGACGGAACAAAGATTACAAATGATATTTCTAATTTCTTCTTTAATGATTCAACAAACAGATTAGGTTTGGGAACATCATCTCCAGATGCGACAATCGATGTCGCCGGTACAGCATGGTTACGAGGTAATTTATCCGCAGAAGGTTTATATGTTAACTCATCAGGTAATGTCGGAATCGGCGGAACAGCTGCTACTAGTGCTCCATTCTTCTTTAATACTTCGAGCGGATTTGCTACTAACTTAAGTTCAGCAACAGCATTAACAGTTGGAGCAAACGGAACAGCATATGCAACATTTGATACTACACTTGGTTCTTCTAGTGACTTATTAAGCCTAAATGCTCCTGCTGGAAGCACATTAGGAAACTTATTTGCGATTTATGATAATGGTTCTCCGGTATTTAAGGTTTCACAGAACCAAATCGAGTCGGCTGTTCCACATACATTTACAGCAGCAGGTGATGTTTCGATGTCTTATGATTTGAATTTCACCAACCCAACGGCTGCATATATAAACTTTGATGGTCCTGGTTATATCAGAACGAATAATCCAAGCGGCAACTATGATTTAACATTAAGCGCAGCTAATAGCGGAGTGGTTTATATCGATGACAACTTAACAATTAGCGGAACTCAATTAACATTAACAAATGCTGCTGCATTAGACTTAGCGGCGTCGACAACAGCTCTAAATATCGAAAATGGTTTATTGAACTTAGATTCTACAAATGCAAGAGTTGGAATCGGAACAACAGTTCCAGGATCTACATTATCTGTTGCAGGTAATCAAGCTATCGGTGCAACTTATGCAAGATTAGCAGCCCCAACAAACGGATTAATAGTGGAAGGTAACGTCGGAATTGGATTTACTGCAACAAACTACAAGTTGGCAGTAGCTGGAACAGCAGCAGTTTCTAATTTTGTACTTGGCGGAACACAAATCACAGCAACTGGCGCAGAAATTAACTTACTAAGCGGATTAACTTCTACATCAAGCGAGCTTAACTACTTAGATGGAACAACCGTTGTAGCAGGTGGAGTAATGTTTGGAGATGGAACAAAGATTGCCCAGGATACATCTAATTTCTTCTTTGATAGCGCAAGTAAGAGATTAGCAATCGGAACATCAGCAGCAAATAGCGGTTTAACAGTAATGGGATCAGGATCATTCGGCGCTGGTTATTCAAATATCGGAATTTCAGCTCCATTAAATGGCTTACTAGTGCAAGGAAATGTCGGAATCGGAATGACAAATCCTGGAGCATTCGCTCTTAATGTAAACGGAAACATCAAGACTTCTGGCGACCTATTCATCGGAAACATCGGACTTGGAACAACAAATAGCGCAACTTCATCAGGAGCATATTTAGTAGGAGTATTTGACGAATTTGATAACTCTAACTCTACAAATGTTCAGGCTGTATTAAACGATTTAGACGCAGCAATTGCTTCATCTGCGGGAGGATCAATTACTGGAATCGGCGACGTATCCTCAGGAGATGCATTTACAGCAGGTGGAACAAGCGGAACATCGCTATGGTTCTATGATCCACAAGGCCGTGGCCAATTAACAATCGCCAACTTAACAGGTGCACAAACATATACACTTCCAGATGCTAGTGGAGAGATCTCATTATTAGGTCAGACAATCGGTAATGCAGAATTAGATAATTCAACAATTACATTTAATGCAGATACAGGTACTGTTGCATCAGCATTGGGTGATAGCTTCGCAATAAATGGAGGACCAGGTATAAGTACAGAAATCTCTGGAACAACATTAACAATCACAAATACAGACCTAGGCTCAAGCCAAAATATCTTTAAGAACATTTCGGTAAGCGGTCAAGGAACTGTATCTACCGATACAAATAACGACACTTTGACATTAGTTGCAGGCACAAATGTAACTATAACTACTGATACAGGTTCGGATTCGATAACAATTAATGCAACAGACACAAATACAACATATACGGCTGGTAATGGTTTAACCTTAGCTACCACCACATTTAAGCTAGGTGGAACCATTACCGAAGACACAAGGCTTGCAAACGGTTCGTTTGACTACATCTTCTTAAATAACTCGGACGGAAACGTCGGTATTGGAACAACTGGTCCATTGTTTAAATTAGATGTAAACGGAACCGCAAGATTTACAGGAAACGTAACATTGGGTTCTGTTCCTGCTGATTCAAGTAACAACGTATTGGTATTAGATGGAAGCGGAGTTGTTTCTCAAAGAGATATAAGTGCATTCGACCAAAATGCGTCAGATGATGTCACTACATTCCTAGGATTAACGGATACTCCAAGCTCATATACCGGAAATGAAACATACTTAGTAAGAGTGAATGCAGCAGGTAATGCTTTAGAATTTATCGACCCAACTACAGTAGGTGGAGTTAACTCAGTTGCAAATAGTGATGGAACATTAACAATCTCTCCAACAACAGGAAATGTAGTGGCTTCAATTAATTTAAACAACGCAAATGTATGGACAGGAAGCCAAACATTTAGCGCAAATACATACTTCCCAGGTAGCGGAGTTTGGGACACATCTGGCGATGTTGGAATTGGAACGACAGATCCACAATATAAATTGGATGTGGCTGGCTCTATAAATGTACTGGGCTTCTATCTATCAGGTGTTGCGCTTACTTCTTCTGCAGATGAATTAAACATTTTAGATGGAGCAACTCTTTCGACTTCTGAACTGAATATCTTAGACGGCGTTACTTCTACGGCAGCTGAAATTAATTACCTAGATAACTCGACTGTATTAGCAGGAGGAATGGTGTTCGGAAATGGAACTAACTTTACACAAGATGTTTCAAACGTTTTCTACAATTCAACAACAAAGAGACTTGGAATCGGAACATCAACACCTGGAAACACTTTAGGTGTTGCCGGCGCAGCCGCAATCGGATCAGGTTACGCAGGAACTGGAATTTCTGCTCCGGCAAACGGCTTACTGGTACAAGGTAATGTCGGAATTGGAACAACTAATCCTGCATTCAAACTTGATGTAAATGGAGATATAAGAGTTGTCTCTGGTTCAGATTTATATATCGGTGCAATCGGAATGAACGATAATGCATCGTTATCATCGGGAGCTTCATTGATCGGCTTATATGACGATTCAATGACATATATAAGTGGAAATACAACAGTTCAGGATGCAATAAAACAATTAGATACCGCAATCGCATCGGCAGCAACCGGAGACATAACTGCAATCGGTGACGTAGCAAGTGGCGCAGCATTCACATCAGGTGGAACACAGGGTACAAGTTTATGGTTCTACGATCCACAAGGTCGCGGTCAATTAACGATCGCAAACTTAACAGGTGACCAGACATACACATTGCCAGACGCATCAGGAGAAATTTCATTACTTGGTCAGACGATAGGTAATTCAGAGCTTGAAAATTCAACAATCACATTCGCAGGTGATACAGGCTCTAATGCATCAGCCCTTGGAACAACATTCAATATCGTAGGCGGAACCGGAATCGGAACATCAGTAGGAGGAAACAACGTGTCGATCATAAACACCGATCGTGGTTCATCACAGAGTATATTCAAGAACTTCGCAGTAAGCGGTCAAAACACAGTAGTTGCAGATGCAAACAACGACACCTTAACACTAGCCGCCGGATCAAACATAACTATCACAACAAATGACACAACAGACACAATTACAATTGCTGCAACCGATACAAATACAACATACACAGCAGGCAACGGTTTAACATTGGCTACAACTCAATTCAAGTTAGGTGGTCAAATAACAGAGCCAACAAGATTATTCGACGGGTCAAACGAATACTTATACATCAACCCTAATACAGGAAATCTTGGTATTGGTACAACAAATTCAGGCTACAAACTAGAAGTTAACGGAACATTCAATGCTGCAAGCGGATTCTACTTAGCAGGCTCACAAGTAACATCAAATGCATCCGAATTAAATATATTAGACGGAGCAACACTAAATACAACAGAGCTTAACTACCTAGACGGCACAACTGTTGTAGCGGGAGGAATAACATTCGGAAACGGTTCATATATCGCTCAAGATCCAGCTGATTTCTTCTGGAACAACACCTCAAACAGATTAGGTTTAGGAACATCTGCTCCAACAACTACATTAGATGTTGCAGGAACCTTTAGAGTAACAGGGAACACAACATTAGGCGATGCATCAGGTGATACGGTAACTTCAAACGCTGCTTCTTGGATATTCGCAAATGCAACAACAATCGATTTAGCAAATTCAACAGCTGCATTAAGTATTGAAGGCGGATTATTAGGATTTGACTCGTCAAATGGAAGAATCGGAATCGGAACTACAGCTCCAAGTAAAACACTAGATGTGATTGGTGGAATAAGAACAACAGATGATTTATACGTAGGATTAATCGGTCTAAATGATAACGGATCAACATCATCAGGATCTTCATTAATCGGCTTATACGACAATAGCTTAGTTTACATTTCCGGAAATACTACAGTTCAAAGTGCGATCGAGCAGTTAGATGCAGCAATTGCAACAACCGCAGGTAATCAACACGATCCTGTAACCCTTGCAGGTTCACTAGCCTACTTAACATTAAATGACCAAGAAATAACTTTGAATGCGATTGACTTAACAACCGATGTATCTGGAGTTCTTCCATTGGAAAATGGGGGAACAGGCAAGAATATCGACGGAACTGCAATTACAAATGGCCAGATTTTAATTGGGAATGCTACTACCGACGGATTCGACCTTGCAACAATAACTCAAGGAACCGGTATTTCTGTAACAAATGGAGCAGGTTCAATCACAATTACAAATACCGATTTAGGATCAAGCCAGAATATCTTTAAGAATATAGCTGTAAATGATCAAGGAACTGTGTCAACTGATACAAACAATGACACATTAACATTAGTCGCTGGAACAAACGTAACGATCACAACCGATGACACAACAGACTCAATAACAATTAACGCTACAGATACAAACACAACATACACAGCAGGCAATGGATTAACTTTAGCGGGAACAGTATTCAAGTTTGGTGGAACAATAACAGAACCAACAAGATTAGCTGACGGTTCATTTGAATACCTATTCTTAAATAATGCAAATGGAAGAGTAGGTATAGGAACAACTAACTCAGGTAGCAAGCTTGGTATAGCCGGAAACGTAGGTATCGGAAACTCATATGCAACATATGCCGCTCCAGCTAATGGATTGATAGTAGAAGGTAACATTGGAGTTGGATTTACAGCTACAAATTATAAACTCGGTGTAAACGGAACAGCAGCTGTTTCAAACCTAGTACTTGGCGGAACACAGATTACAGCTACAGGTACAGAGATTAACAAATTAAGTGGATTAACTTCATCAACTGCAGAATTAAATATATTAACAGGCGTCACAACAAACGCTACAGAACTTAATTATCTAACCGGATCATCAGTAGTATCTGGCGGAATAGTTTTTGGGGATGGAAGCAAATTCACACAAGATGCTGCTAACTTATTCTTCAATAACACATCAAAGAATTTATCAATTGGTTCAACCGCAGGTGGTAGCAGACTTTCAGTAAATGGTGGAGCAGCAATCGGTTCTGGCTATATCGGAACAGCACTTTCAGCTCCAACAAACGGACTTCTTGTTCAAGGAAATGTTGGAATTGGAACAACAAACCCAGGAACTTATGCATTGAACGTAAATGGAACTGCAAATGCAAATGCATTATCAATTGGTAACTTACTATTATCAGCAAATTCAACTGCTACATCAGGCGGAACTTTAGTCGGAATTAATGACAACTCATTAACATATGTTTCTGCTAATACAAATGTCCAATCAGCAATCGAACAATTAGACGCAGCAATGTCATCAAACTTTAGCGGAGTAATAACAGCAATTGGTGATGTAACAGCAGGGGACGCATTCACATCAGGTGGGACACAAGGTACAAGCCTATGGTTCTACGATGCACAGGGCCGTGGCCAATTAACAATTGCTGATTTAACAAGTGCAAGAACATACACATTGCCAGATGCCAGTGGGGAAATTTCATTACTAGGACAAACAATTTCTAATGCTGAGCTAGATAATTCAACAATCACATTCGCAGGGGACACAGGTTCAAATGCTTCAGCATTAGGAACAACATTCAACATCGTAGGTGGAACCGGCATCGGAACATCAGTTGGAGGAAACAACGTGTCGATCATAAACACTGATCGTGGCTCTTCACAAAATATCTTCAAGAACTTTGCAGTAAGCGGTCAAAACACAGTATCAACCGATACAAACAACGACACATTAACATTAGTCGCTGGAACAAATGTAACAATCACAACCGATGACACAACAGACTCAGTAACAATTAACGCTACAGATACAAATACAACATATACAGCAGGCAACGGTTTAACTTTAGCCGGAACAACCTTCAAGTTTGGTGGAACAATAACAGAGCCTACAAGATTAGCCGATGGTTCTTTTGAATACTTATTCTTAAATAACGGAAATGGAAGAGTGGGTATTGGCGCTACAAACTCAGGAAGCAAATTATCAGTAGCTGGAAACGTAGGTATCGGAAACTCATATGCAACATATGCAGCTCCAGCAAACGGATTAATCGTAGAAGGCAACACCGGTTTAGGAGTAACAGCTACAAACTTCAAGCTAGAGGTTGGAGGAACAGCAGCTGTTAAGAACTTAGTATTGGGTGGAACTCAAATAACAGCAACAGGAACTGAATTAAACAAACTAACAGGAGCAACACTATCAACAACAGAATTAAATTATCTAACAGGCACCACTGTTACATCAGGTGGAGTTCTATTCGGGGACGGAACAAAGATTACTAACGATTCAGCTAACTTCTTCTGGAACGATTCAACAAATAGATTGGGTTTAGGGACAACAGCTCCTGGTCAGCAATTAGAATTAACTGGAAATATATTGTTACAAGGTAGCGGAAAGATTTACTTTGACGGTCCTGCATCAACCAACTATTCGATCTCGAGAAGTGCAAATAGATTCAGATTAGATTCTGCAGATTCATTTACTATTGGTTTAGACTCAACTGGATTAACGGGTGATGCTTTCTTAAATATAACTGACAGAAATGTTTCAAGAGTTTACATGGATGCAAATGGTTTATTTGGAATCGGAACATCCGCTCCAGAAAGCTTGTTAACAGTTAAAGGAAATGCATCTATTGGTTCGGGTTATACAGGAATCGGAATTTCATCCCCGTTAAATGGATTATTAGTTCAAGGTAACGTCGGAATCGGAAACACAAACCCAGGTGCATATGCATTAAATGTAACCGGAAACCAAAATATCAGCGGAACACTAACACTTGGGACAGTTAACTCAACATCAAACAACAATCAGGTACTAACAGTAAATAATGGGGTTGTTAGCTACATCGATACAAGCGGATGGGATACAAACGCTTCAAATGATATTTCAACATTCTTAGGATTAACAGATACTCCAAGCTCATACAGCGGGGTTGGTAGCCAATTTGTAAGGGTGAACGCAGGTGAATCAGCTTTAGAATTCGTCGACTTATCAGCATGGGATCAAAATGCTGCAGATGATTTAACAATCTCTGGAACCGATAATAGAATCGCAAGGTTCAATGCGGCAGGTAATAACGTAGAAAATTCATCAATCGATGACGCATACACAGGTGGAGTTGCTCTAAGAATATTTGCAAATGGAACAATCGGAATCGGAGTAACTGCAACCAATTATCAATTAGCCGTCGGTGGAACTGCTTCGGTTTCAAACCTTGTATTAGGCGGAACTCAATTAACTGTAACTGGAACAGAATTAAATCTATTAAGCGGATTAACCGCAACTTCATCCGAACTAAACATCTTAGACGGAGCAACATTATCAACGGCTGAATTAAATATTCTTGATGGCGCGACAGTTACAGCTGCAGAACTTAATTACTTAGATAATTCATCAGTATTAGCAGGCGGATTAGTATTTGGAAACAACAGCAACTTTACACAAGATGTAGCAAATATTTTCTGGAACGATTCAACAAAGAGGTTAGGAATTGGAACATCGGCTCCAGGCCAAACATTATCAGTTGCTGGAACATTCGGTATAAAAGAAGGCGGATCATCTCCACATTTCTTTACAGCATTCCAGGGCGGAGACCAAAGCGCAGATATAACTTACACATTGCCAGTTGATGACGGATCAAGCGACTACGTTTTAGTAACCGATGGAAATGGAGTTCTTAGCTGGCAATCAGTCGGCGGAGTAGGTGCAGGAACCGGAGATATAACAGCAGTAATTGCTGGCGGAGGTTTATCTGGTGGAGCTTCAACAGGTGACGCAACACTCGATATCGGAGCTGGAAACGGTATCACTGTAAATGCAGATGATATTGCTATAAAGCTTGCAATATCATCAGGTGTTGGTGCAACAGCTTCATACTCCGGATTAGAAGTAAATTCAAACGGATTAAGTATGTTAACAGGTTGCGGTCAGGGCGAAATTTTAACTTGGGATGATTCCAATAACATCTGGAAATGCGCTTCTATCGCATCATCAGGCGGAATAACTGGAACAGGTACAGCTAACTATGTTCCTTTATGGAATACATCATCAGATTTAACAAATTCAGTAATCTATCAAACAGGTTCTAGTTTAGGAATTGGAACAACTGTCCCTGGAAGCAATCTATCAGTAAGCGGAAATCAGGCTATTGGTGCTTTATATTCACGATATGCAGCTCCAGCGAATGGATTAATCGTAGAAGGTAACGTTGGAATCGGTTATACAGCTACAAATTACAAACTTGCAGTAGCTGGAACGGCAGCATTCAGCAACTTAGTACTTGGTGGAACACAAATTACAGCAACTGGAACAGAAATCAATAAATTAGCTGGCTTAACATCATCGACATCTGAACTAAACATTTTAACTGGAGTAACTGCAAATGCTACAGAAATAAATTACCTAGATAATTCAAGCGTATTGGCAGGCGGATTAGTATTTGGAAACGGATCGAACTTTACACAAGATGTCGGAAGTATTTTCTTTGATTCAACAAATAAGAGATTGGGAGTCGGAACTTCAGCCCCAACAAGTGCTTTATCAGTAAATGGTGGAGCTGCAATTGGTTCTGGTTATGCAGGTGGTGGAGTTTCTGCTCCAACAAATGGCTTATTGGTACAGGGTAGAGTTGGAATTGGAACAACCAATCCATCCTCAACATATGCTTTAGATGTAAATGGATCAATAAGAGCAACTTCATTAAATACAGCAAGCTCAACATATCAAAATGCTTTAATTTCAAATTCAGGTGCGTTCAACGTTAGTGTAGGAGGCGGAAGCAACTTATACATGACACTAAATGGAACTTCAGCTTCAGATAACTATATCGTTAGAACTGGTACAACAGATTTATTTAGAGTAGGTGGAAATGGCAAAGTCGGAATCGGAACAACAGCTCCAGAATCATTATTATCAGTAAAAGGTAATCAAACAATTGGCGCCGGTTACACAGGAATCGGAATCTCAGCCCCAGTAAATGGTCTATTAGTCCAAGGTGTAGTCGGAATCGGCATGACCAACCCAGGTGCATTCGGATTAAACGTTGGAACAGGAATCAATACATTAGACGATCTATACGTAAATTCAGTCGGCCTAAATGATAACGCTTCAACAACCTCTGGAGCTTCATTAATCGGATTAAATGACGATTCAATGACATACATTTCCGGAAACACAACAGTACAAAGCGCAATCAAACAATTAGATACAGCAATTTCTTCAGGTCTAGGCGGAACAATAACAGCAATCGGAGATGTAACATCTGGTGATGCATTTACATCAGCTGGAACACAAGGAACATCACTTTTCTTCTACGATCCACAAGGTCATGGCCAATTAACAATTGCAAACTTAACAGGTGATCAAACTTATACACTTCCAGATGCAAGTGGAGAAATTTCTCTTCTTGGCCAAACAATCAGCAATTCAGAGTTAGTAAATTCAGATATCACATTCAATGGTGATTCGGGTTCCGCCGCTATTTCCCTGGGCGGGGATATTGACGTGATCGGCGGACCCGGAATCAGCACTTCAATATCAGGTACAACACTAACAATTACTAATACCGATTTAGGCTCTACACAAAACATCTTCAAGAATATAGCTGTATCTGGCCAAAATACAGTTGTTGCAGATGCTAACAACGACACAATGACCCTAGTTGCAGGTACAAACGTAACTATTACAACAGACGATACAACTGATTCCATAACAATCGCAGCTACCGACACAAACACAACATACACAGCAGGAAACGGTTTAACTCTTGCATCTACAACATTTAAACTTGGTGGAACAATCAGCGAAGATACTAGACTCGCAAATGGTTCTTTTGAATACTTATTCTTGAACAATGCAAACGGAAGAGTCGGAGTTGGAACAACAAATTCAGGATCAAAATTATCTGTAAATGGTAATCAAGCAATCGGAGCAACTTATGCTTCTTATGCAGCTCCAGCAAATGGATTAATCGTAGAAGGAAACACTGGTCTTGGTGTAACTGCAACAATCTATAAACTCGAAGTTGGCGGAACAGCAGCTGTTAAGAATTTGGTATTAAATGGAACACAAATAACAGCAACCGGAACCGAAATCAACAAATTATCTGGCTTAACATCTTCAACAGCAGAACTAAATATTTTAACCGGAGTAACAACCAATGGTACTGAGCTCAATTATTTAGATAATTCAACAGTATTAGCAGGTGGATTAGTATTTGGAAACGGTTCTAATTTCACTCAAGATATTTCAAACATCTTCTTTAATAGCACTTCAAAGAATCTTGGTATCGGAACATCAGCTCCAGGAAGCAGATTGTCAGTAGCAGGTGGAGCAGCAATCGGATCAGGATATGTAGGGTCAGGCTTATCAGCTCCAACAAACGGACTTCTTGTTCAAGGAAATGTCGGAATTGGAACAACAAACCCAGGAACATATGCGCTAAATGTTGCAGGCGGAGTAAATGTTTCAACCTTATCGATTGGCAACTTACTATTATCAGCAAATTCAACCGCAACATCAGGAGCAACATTAGTTGGATTAAATGACGATTCACTAACTTATGTAAGTGGAAACACAAGTGTTCAAGATGCTATTAAACAACTTGACACGGCAATTGCAACAGCAGCAACAGGTGATATTTCAGCAATCGGTGACGTAGCAAGTGGCGCAGCATTTACATCAGGTGGGACACAAGGTACAAGTTTATGGTTCTATGACCCACAAGGTCGTGGTCAATTAACGATCGCAAACTTAACAGGTGACCAGACATACACATTACCAGATGCATCAGGAGAAATTTCATTACTAGGACAAACAATTTCTAATGCTGAGCTAGATAATTCAACAATCACATTCGCAGGTGATACAGGGTCAAATGCTTCAGCATTAGGAACAACATTCAACATCGTAGGTGGAACCGGAATCGGAACATCAGTAGGTGGAAACATCGTGTCGATCATAAACACCGATCGTGGTTCATCACAGAGTATATTTAAGAATATTGCCGTAAGCGGTCAGAATACCGTAGTTTCAGATGCAAACAACGATACATTAACACTTGCAGCAGGTTCTAACGTAACAATCACAACAAACGACACTACAGACACAATTACAATTGCTGCAACCGATACAAACACAACATATACAGCAGGCAACGGTTTAACTCTCGCTTCAACAACATTCAAACTCGGCGGATCTATTACAGAACCAACAAGATTATCAGACGGATCATTCGAATACTTGTTCTTAAATAATGGAAACGGAAGAGTAGGTATAGGAACAACAAACTCAGGTTCTAAACTCGGCATAGCTGGAAACGTAGGTATCGGAAACTCATATGCAACATATGCAGCTCCATCTAACGGTTTGATAGTTGAAGGGAATGTAGGCTTAGGTGTAACGGCAACAAACTTCAGATTAAGCGTAAATGGAACAGCTGCGGTTACAAACTTAGTACTAGGTGGAACTCAAATTACAGCAACTGGCACTGAAATCAATTTATTGTCAGGTTTAACATCAACTTCAACCGAGCTTAACTACTTAGATGGTACAACAATAACTTCAGGCGGAGTTTTATTTGGCGATGGAAGCAAGATCACAAATGATGTTTCAAACTTCTTCTTTAACTCAACAACAAAGAGATTAGCAATTGGAACATCAGCAGCAAATAGCGGTTTAACAGTAAATGGTAGCGGATCATTCGGCGCTGGTTATTCAAATATCGGAATTTCAGCTCCACTAAATGGATTATTAGTACAAGGCAATGTCGGAATTGGAACAACAAACCCAGGAACATATGCATTAAATGTTGCCGGTACAGCAAATGTAAACGCTTTATCTATCGGAAACTTATTACTAAGCGCAAATTCATCCGCTACATCGGGTGCAACTTTAGTCGGACTAAATGACAACTCATTAACATACGTATCTGGAAATACAAACGTTCAATCGGCTATCGAACAACTTGATGCAGCAATCGCAACAGCAGCAACTGGCGACATTTCAGCAATTGGCGACGTAACAAGCGGCGCAGCATTTACATCGGGCGGAACACAGGGAACAAGTTTATGGTTCTATGATGCAGATGGAAGAGGTCAATTAACAATCGATAACTTATCAGCTGCAAGAACCTACACATTACCAAATGCATCAGGTGAAATTTCATTACTGGGCCAAACAATCAGTAACGCAGAGTTAGTTAATTCAGATATTACATTCAATGGTGATTCGGGTTCCGCCGCTATTTCCCTGGGCGGGGATTTTGACGTGATCGGCGGACCCGGAATCAGCACTTCAATATCAGGTACAACACTAACAATTACTAATACCGATTTAGGCTCTACACAAAACATCTTCAAGAATATAGCTGTATCTGGTCAAAATACAGTTGTTGCAGATGCTAACAACGATACAATAACCCTAGTTGCAGGATCAAATGTAACAATCACAACAAATGACACCACAGACACAATTACAATTGCTGCTACAGATACAAATACAACTTACACAGCAGGCAACGGTTTAACATTGGCGACAACTCAATTCAAGTTAGGCGGTCAAATAACAGAGCCAACAAGATTATTCGATGGATCTAATGAGTATTTATATATAAATCCAAACACAGGTAATTTAGGTATTGGAACAACAAATTCAGCATACAAACTAGAAGTAAATGGAAGCTTCAACGCAGCTGGTAATTTCTATTTAGCAGGTTCTCAGGTAACTTCATCAGCTGCTGAATTAAATATCTTAGATGGTGTAACATCAAATGCTACAGAACTTAACTACCTGGATAACTCAACAGTTGTGTCAGGCGGAATGGTATTTGGTAATGGAAGCAACTTCACACAAGATGCAGCAAATATTTTCTACAACTCAACAACAAAGAGACTTGCAATCGGAACATCGGCAGCAAATAGTGGCTTAACCGTAAATGGTAGTGGTTCATTTGGAGCAGGTTACTCAAATATCGGAATTTCAGCACCATTAAATGGATTACTGGTGCAAGGAAACGTCGGTATTGGAACAACCAACCCTTCGGCGACATTAGATGTAGCAGGTAATATCAAACTTGGAACAGCTGGTAATAGCGCCACAATCACTTTCCCAGTAACGACTTCTGGTTCAAGCTTCGTACCTTTGATTCAGAGTATCTACGGATCTAACGCGCTTCGTATGAGCATGGATAGCAGTAACTATATTCAAATCCTTGGTAGTGGTGGTGGTGCAAATATTCAGAGTGGTGGAAGTAATTTTACACTTAATGGTACTGCAGCAACATTCAGCTTAAACGGTTTTGGGGAAGTCTTTAGAGCCACCAGTTCAGGAACTGTTGGTATTGGAACATCAGTACCTGGAAGTAAATTATCAGTTAGTGGCAATCAAGCAATCGGAGCTTTGTATTCAAGATATGCAGCTCCAACCGATGGATTAATCGTTCAAGGAAATGTCGGAATTGGTTACACCGCAACAAACTATGCGTTAGGCGTAAATGGAACCGGTAACTTCTCAGATTTAGCAATTGGAGGAACATTATTCTCGGCAAATTCATCGGCAACATCTGGAGCTTCATTGGTCGGATTAAATGACGACGCAATGACATACATAAGTTCTAATACAAACGTTCAAAGCGCAATCAAACAATTAGATACAGCAATTGCATCGGTTTCAGGTTCAGCAATAACAATCTCAGGAACCGACAACAGATTAGCAAGATTTAATGCAGCCGGTAATAACGTCGAAGATTCATCACTCAATGATTTATATACAGGCGGAGTTGCATTAACAATTGGAGCAAATGGAAATGTTGGAATCGGTTACACAGCAACCAACTATAGATTGGCAGTAGCTGGAACAGCAGCGTTACAAAACTTAGTACTTGGAGGAACACAAATCACTGCTACTGGAACAGAAATAAACAAACTATCTGGATTAACCTCATCAACAGCTGAATTAAATATTTTAACTGGTGTAACAACAAATGCTACAGAACTAAACTATCTAGACAATTCAACAGTCGTATCCGGCGGATTAGTCTTCGGAAACGGATCAAACTTTACACAAGATACATCAGACTTATTCTGGAACAGCTCTCTAAACAGATTAGGAGTTGGAACATCAGGCCCAGAAAGCACATTAACCGTAAAAGGTGGGGCAACAATAGGCGCAGGTTATACAGGAATTGGAATTTCGGCTCCAACAAATGGATTATTAGTACAAGGAAACGTTGGAATCGGAACAACCGCTCCAATTCAAGCTTTGGACGTGTCAGGAAGTATCAGGGCTACTGGTTCGGGTAACTTTTCTGGAACTGTAATTGCTAAAGCAGGGAGTGCATCAGATCCTGCATATCAATTCCAAGGCTTAGGTAATGTAGGCATGTATATGGTTGCCACTGGATTAGGGTTCTCATCTGCTGGTCTGGAAAGAATGCGTATAGACGTAAATGGCAACGTTGGAATCGGAACAACTGCTCCTTCATACAAACTCGACGTAAACGGTGATGCAAGAGTAGCTTCAGGATCAGACTTCTATGTCGGTTCAATCGGCCTAAACGACACAGCAGGAACATCAACATCAGGTGCATCACTAGTCGGTGCATTCGACGAATTCGCATACTCATCATCAAGCAATGTTCAAGACGTGTTAGACGATTTGGATGCAGCAATCGCAACAGTATCAGGCTCAGCTTTAACAATCTCCGGAACCGACAATAGAATCGCTAGATTCAATGCTGCAGGCAACAATGTTGAAGATTCATCTCTAAACGATAACTACACAGGTGGAGTTGCATTAACAATCGACACAGAAGGCGACATCGGAATCGGAGTAACAGCTTCAATCTACAAATTAAATGTAAACGGAAGTTTGAACACAACAGCTTTATCCCTAGGCGGGTCACAGGTAAACTCATCAGCCGCAGAAATAAATGTATTACAAGGTGTTAACACGGGAACACTAACAGGTTCAGAACTTAACTTGGTAGATGGAGCAACCGCTACAAATGGCGGACTAGTCTTCGGAAATGGAACAAGATTTGCACAGGATGCTGCAAGTTTATTCTGGGATGATTCGAATAATAGATTAGGTATTGGGATAACCGCACCTGCTCAGGCTCTAGATGTAATGGGTTCGATCAGATCAAACGGAAGCTATTTAATCAATGGAAACTCTAATTTCATACTAAATGGAACTACTTTGAATTTGGGATCTAATGACGCTGTTATACAAGCAAAATGGGGTAGCGCAAACTTAAATATTAGGTCTGGCGATATTGGTGGATACGGAACGATCTCATTCCAGAGAACAAATGGCACTCCTATTACAACAATGTTTATAGATGCTTTAGGCAACATCGGAGTTGGTACCACAGCTCCAGAAAGCAGATTCACACTAGCAGGCAACGCATCAATCGGCTCTGGTTACACAGCAATCGGAATCTCAGCTCCAACAAATGGACTTCTAGTTCAAGGTAACGTAGGGCTAGGCTTAACAAACCCAGGCTCATTCAACTTAAACGTAAACGGAACAACAAGACTTGGTGGAGCATTAACTTTAGGAACAGTTAACTCAACAGCAAACAATAACCAGGTATTAACAGTAAATTCTGGAGTAGTAAGTTACATCGACACAAGCACATGGGATACCGATTCATCAAACGATTTAACAATCTCAGGTACTGATAACAGAATCGCAAGATTTAATGCAGCAGGAACAAACGTCGAAAACTCTTCAATAAATGATAACTATACTGGTGGAGTCGCATTAACAATCGATGCAGAAGGCGATGTCGGAATCGGCGTAACAGCTTCAATCTATAAATTAGCAGTCGGTGGAACCGCATCTGTATCTAGCTTGGTACTAGGTGGAACTCAAATAACTGCAACCGGAACCGAAATTAACAAATTAAGCGGATTAACTTCATCAACATCAGAACTCAACTTACTAACAGGCGTCAACTTAACATTATCTGCTTCAGAAATAAATACATTAGACGGAATAACATCATCAACAGCTGAACTAAATTATGTAGACAACGCAACTGTAACTTCTGGTGGAATGGTATTTGGAAACGGTTCCAACTTCACTCAGGATGCTGCAAATATTTTCTATAACAGCACAACAAAGAGACTTTCAATCGGAACATCAGCAGCAAATAGCGGTTTAACAGTAAACGGATCAGGATCATTCGGCGCTGGTTATTCAAATATCGGAATTTCAGCTCCATTAAATGGCTTACTAGTGCAAGGAAACGTTGGAATCGGAAACACAAACCCAGGCGGTTATGCACTGGCAGTCGGCGGAACAGCAAATGTTTCTAACTTATCTATCGGCGGATTATTATTAAATACAAATTCATCTGCCACATCTGGCGGAACATTAGTCGGAATCAACGATAATAGCTTGACCTATATCTCAGGTAACACTAATGCTCAGTCAGCAATCGAACAATTAGATGCAGCAATAGTAAGCGTTGCAAGCGGAGCATCAGGACTTTGGACCGATGCTGGTACAACAACTTACTTAACAACATTAACCGACAACGTCGGAATTGGAGTAACAGCTACAAACTACAAGTTAGCAGTAAGTGGAACAGCAGCTGTAAGCAACCTGGTACTTGGTGGAACTCAAATCACTGCAACTGGAACTGAAATCAATTTATTAAGCGGATTAACAGCTACATCGTCAGAATTAAATATCTTAGATGGTGCAACACTAAATACAACCGAGCTTAACTACCTAGATAACTCAACAGTAGTATCAGGCGGAATGGTGTTCGGAAACGGTACAAACTTTACACAAGACACTGCAAATATCTTCTGGAATTCAACAACAAAGAGATTCGGTATCGGGACAAGTGCTCCAAGAAGCGCATTAACAGTATCGGGTAATGGTTCGTTCGGAGCAGGTTACGCAGCAATTGGAATCTCAGCTCCACTAAATGGCTTACTAGTCGAAGGCAATACTGGCATCGGAGTAACGGCAACTATCTATAAATTAGAAGTGGGTGGAACAGCCGCTGTTAAGAACTTAGTACTTGGTGGAACTCAAATCACATCAAGCGCTACAGAATTAAACAAACTAACAGGTGCAACATTATCTACAGCCGAACTTAACTACTTAACCGGAACAACAGTTACAAATGGTGGAGTTCTTTATGGCGACGGATCAAAGATCACAAACGATGTTTCTAACTTCTTCTTTAACAGCACATCAAAGAGATTGTCTATTGGTACTTCCGCAGCTAATAGCGGCTTAACAGTAAATGGTTCGGGATCATTTGGTGCAGGTTATTCAAATGCTGGAATTTCAGCTCCATTAAATGGATTAATCGTACAGGGTAATACAGGTATCGGATCATCTGCTCCATCAGCATTATTATCGGTAGGCGCTTCAAATCAATTCTTGGTTAACTCATCAGGAAACATTGATAGAATCGGCGGAGTTAATCATACAATCAGCAACAATGGTGGAAACTTATTATTAACCGGAAATGGTGAACTTCAATTTGACGATTCGACATTGGCATCAGCAGTTCAATTAACTGATTTAGATAACTCATTACCAAATTCAAATATCGGTATTATAGATGCGATCAACGACGCATATAACGCAGCTGTCGGTACAAGCGGAGGTCTTTGGACATTGTCATCAGGAGTTATCTCTCCAACAACAGCAACAAACGACTTCGCAATCGGCGGATCGACATTGGCTGCATCAATCTTTAGTATCGATGAATCAGCTGGAACATTCTTATTCGGTGGAGACCAATCAGCAAATCCAATATTGAGATTTGAAGCTACAGATAACGATACAGCTGATTTTGGATTCAATACAAACGACAGCTTCTATATCGCAGGTGGAAGTTTAGGTATCGGTTATTCAGCACCAGGATCAACCTTATCAGTATCCGGAAACCAGGCAATTGGTGCTAACTATGCAAGATTGGCAGCTCCAACTAATGGATTAATCGTAGAAGGTAATGTTGCAATCGGATTAACAGCAACAAACTACAAATTAGCTATCGGTGGAACAGCTGCAACTCAGAACTTGGTATTAGGCGGAACACAGATTACATCATCTGCCGCAGAAATAAATGTATTGCAGGGTGTAAACACTGGAACACTAACAGGCTCAGAACTTAACTTTTTAGACGGCGCAACTGTAACCGCCGGCGGAGTTGTTTATGGCGATGGAACAAAACTAACACAAAGCGCAACTAACTTCTTCTGGGATAGTACAAACTTAAGACTAGGAGTAGGAACTTCAGCTCCATCACAAAGATTCCAGGTAAATACAAATGATTCGCCATTCGTAGTGACAAGCACAGGTTCAGTTGGAATTGGAACTACTTCTCCGCAAGAAAAACTCGAGGTATTTAATGCTGGAGAGGTTTACGCAAGAGTAACAAACACCCAATCAACCGGAGCTGCAGGAATCAACTTATCATCAGGTACGGCATATAGCTTGATATTCACCAATTCACAGAGCCAGACTAGCTACGGCGGTGTTAACTCGCTAAACCTATACGGTGGTCCAAGTTCTCCGATAGCATTTTTGGTAAATGATAATCCGGTACCTGCAATGACAATTAACACATCAGGAAGAGTCGGAATTGGAACAACCAATCCAGGACTCTTCACATTGGGCGTAGGCGGAAGTGCAAACTTTGGAAACTTAGCTATCGGTGGATTATTGCTAAATACAAATTCAAGTGCAACATCTGGTGCAACATTAGTAGGTCTAAATGATAACTCTTTAACCTACATCTCAAGTAACACAAACGTTCAGTCAGCTATCGAGCAATTAGACGCAGCCATCGTAGGTGTAGCTGCTTCTGGCGGACTTTGGACCGATGGCGGTACAACAACATACTTAAATTCATTAACAGATAATATTGGGATCGGATACACAGCAACAAACTACAAATTAGGCGTAAATGGAACAGCTGCAGTCTTGAACTTAGTACTTGGCGGAACTCAAATCACCTCAAGTGCTACAGAATTAAACAAATTAACAGGCGCTACATTATCTACAACAGAACTTAACTACTTAACCGGAACAACAGTTACAAACGGTGGAGTATTATTCGGCGACGGATCAAAGATCACAAATGATGCTGCAAGCTTCTACTTTGATAATACAAATGACAGATTAGGTTTGGGAACTACAGCTCCATCACAAAGATTCCAGGTAAATACAAATGGTTCTGCATTCGTAGTAACAAGCACAGGTAACGTAGGGGTAGGAACAACTTCTCCTCTTGCAAACTTTGATACAAATGGAACAGCATGGTTAAGAGGTAACACCGCTGCAGTATCTGGTTTATACGTAAATACATCAGGAAACGTTGCAATCGGAGGAACAGCAGCATCAAATGCTCCATTCTTCTTTAACAACACAAGCGGATTCACAACTAACTTAAGTTCAGCAACAGCATTAACAGTTGGTGCATCAGGAACAGCTCAAGCTACATTCGATACAACACTTGGAGCATCAACAGATATGTTCAAACTAAATGTTCCATCAGGATCAACTGTCGGAAATATCTTCGCTATCTATGATAACGGCTCTCCGGTATTTAAGGTTTCGCAAAACCAGATTGAGTCAGCAGTTCCACATACATTTACAGCTGCAGGTGATGTTTCGATGGCATATGATCTAAACTTCACAAACCCAACAGCTGCATATGTAAACTTTGACGGTCCTGGATATATCAGAACAAATAACCCAAGCGGTAACCACAACTTAACCTTCAGTGCAGCAAATAGTGGAGTAGTTTACGTAGACGACAACTTCACAGTATCTGGAACACAACAGACATATACAAATGCAACGGCATTAGACTTGGCTGCATCAACAACAGCTCTAAATATCGAAGCCGGCCTTCTAAATCTTGATACAACAAACTCGAGAGTTGGAATCGGAACAACAGCTCCAGAAAGCAAATTAACCGTAGCTGGTAGTGCAACAATAGGCGCAGCTTACACAGGAGTTGGTATTTCTGCTCCATCAAATGGACTATTAGTACAAGGTAATACAGGAATCGGATCATCAGCTCCAAATGCTTTATTAAGCGTTGGTGCTACAAACCAATTCAATGTAAATTCATCAGGCAACATAACAAGAATCGGCGGAGTTAACCATAATGTTTCAAATAGCTCCGGAAACTTATTACTACAATCAAACGGCGAATTAGTATTCGATGATTCATCAGTATCTACAACAATTCAATTAAGCGACACAGATACAACATTGCCAGCCGGAAACATCGGTATCATCGATGCAATAAACGACGCATATAACGCAGCGGTATCGGCAGGTGGAGTTTGGACAGATGGTGGTACAACAACATACTTAACATCATTAACAGATAACGTCGGTATCGGATTAACTGCTACAAACTACAAACTTGCAGTTTCAGGAACAGCAGCATTCAGCAACCTAGTATTAGGTGGAGCTCAAGTAACATCAACAGCTGCACAATTAAACTTCTTAACCGGAACAACAGTATCAACAGGCGGAATATTATTCGGTGACGGATCAAAGATCACAAATGATCAAGCTAACTTCTTCTGGGATAACACATCAAAGAAACTTGGAATCGGAACAACAGCTCCAGAAAGTTACTTAACAATCAGAAATAATGCACAAATCGGATACACAGGTATCGGTAGATCTGCTCCGGTATTCGGATTATTAGTACAAGGTAACGTCGGTATCGGTATGACTAACCCAGGCGGTTACAACTTAAATGTCGGCGGATCAGCAAACTTCACAAACTTATTTGTCGGAAATGTTAATATCGGAAGTACTCAGCCAACAGGCTCTGGTGCAACATTAATTGGAACATATGATGAATTTGCAAATTCAAACAGCACCAATGTTCAAGATGTATTAGATGACCTTGATTCAGCTATATCTGGTGCATCACATAACGCAGTAACTTTGGCGGGATCATATAATTATTTAACAATTGACGGATCACAGGTAATAACTTTAGGCGCAATTGACTTAGCTACAGGTACTGGAGATGTAACCGGATTATTAGGAGTTACCAATGGTGGTCTGGGCGCAAATGTAACAGCAGTTGGCGCTGGTGAAATTCTATATTCAACTTCTTCAAGCGCATATGATTCATTAGCAGCTGGAAATAGCGGTCAAATCTTAACATCTGGCGGAGCAGGTTCGCCAAGCTGGAGTAACGTCACAACATTAATCTCAGCCGGTGATGACATCGATGTAACTGGAACTACAACAGCTACGGTAGCTTTAGAAGATGATGTCGACTTATCGGTATTAAGAGCAAGCTCAGTAGCAGGTCTTAAATTATTCGACGACGGAAGCAACCTTGGAATATTTATACAAGACGGTGGAAATGTCGGTATCGGAACTTCATCGCCAACAGCTCAATTGAGTCTAGGTTCTACAGGCTACACATTCGCAACAAGCGGATTGTCATTCGGCGACGGAGACACAGGATTCTTTGAAAGCGCAGATGACAGATTGAACTTACAAACAGGTGGTTCAATAAGATTCACAGTTGACTCAAATGGAAGAATTGGAATCGGAACAACCGCTCCGGAGTCTCCATTATCATTGGCAGGTGGAGCAACAATCGGATCAGGCTACACAGGTACAGGAGTTTCAGCTCCAACAAACGGATTATTAGTACAAGGTAAAGTTGGAATCGGAACAACCAATCCAGCTTATGATTTAGATGTGATTTCAACAGGATCACCGACCTTCAGAATCGCAACAACATCTAGCTCTAATAACCCTGCAACACTAGTATTGCGTGGATATCAATCAACCGATAATGCATTAATTAATGAAATTCAATTTAGAACAAATAATGGTGGTTCGATTACTTCATCGATTCAGAACCTAAAGGGATCAGGTAGCGGAGATGGATACTTAACATTCTCAACTGGAACCAGCGGAACTTTAACTACAAGAATGCAAATTTCACAAGGTGGAAACGTAGGAATCGGAACAACTGTTCCTGGATCATTATTATCAGTTGCATCAAATGCAGCAATCGGTGCTCTATATTCAAGATATAGTGCTCCATCAAACGGATTAATCGTACAAGGCGCTGTAGGAATCGGAAATAGCAACCCAGGAGCATTCGCATTAGGTGTAACTGGTGGAATAAATGTTTCAGACGACTTCTATGTAAACTCAGTTGGACTAAATGACAATGCAAGTTCGGCATCAGGCGCTTCATTGGTAGGACTTTGGGATGATAGCATGACTTATATTTCTGCAAATACAAATGTTCAAAGTGCTATCAAACAATTAGACTCAGCAATCTTATCTGGAGTAATTTCCGGAACCGACAATAGAATCGCAAGATTTAATGCTGCTGGAAACAACGTAGAAAACTCATCACTAAACGATAACTATACAGGTGGAGTCGCATTAACAATCGACGGCGAAGGTGACATCGGAATCGGAGTAACAGCTTCAATTTACAAATTAAATGTTTCAGGAAGCTTGAATACAACATCTCTATACATAAACGGTACACAGGTAACTTCAGATGCTGCTGAATTAAATATCTTAGATGGAGTAACCTCAAATGCTACAGAGCTTAACTACTTAGACGGCGCAAGTGCAAACAACGGTGGCTTAGTATTTGGAAATGGAACCAACCTAACTCAAGATTCAGCAAACTTATTCTGGAACGACTCAACAAATAGATTAGGTATCGGAACAACAGCTCCAGCTAGCGCATTATCAGTAGCTGCTGGTGGAACATTCGGTTCAGGATATTCAGCATTTGCAGCTCCGACAAACGGATTACTAGTACAGGGCAACGTCGGAATCGGTTCTACTAACCCAGCATTCAAACTTGATGTAAACGGAGCTGGAAGAGCGAACAGTTTCTTGACAGGTGCATTGGTATTATCAAACTCAGACGCAAGCTTATTAACAGGTAAAGCAGGTCTTAATGGATTCTCGGCATTTAACGGTGGAATTGGAACTGGCGGAAAAGACAGCCTATTGGCTCTTCAAAGAATCACCTCGTCAGGAAACTTAGTAAATATCGGATCAATTAAGGCTGGCGAGACTTTATTAACCAGCGGTGGAACATTCGCAGCAAAAGTCGACTATGCCACCGATACAAACCCATGGTTTATGTCGAAGGGCGATGTAAATGGTGATGGTTTTATTGATATTGTTAGCGCTAACTATAGTGGTGACTCAGTATCAGTCTTAATAAACGATGGTGATGGAACATTTGCAAGTAATGCTGATTATACAACTGACACAGGTCCAGTAAGTGTTGCCGTCGGAGATATGAACGGTGATGGTTTTGCCGACCTTGCTTCGGCTAATCAAACAAATGATACGATGTCGGTATTTATAAATGATGGTGATGGAACATTTGCAGCTAAAGTTGATTATGCTACCGGTGATAATCCATGGGATTTAGATATCGCAGATGTAAACAACGATGGTATAGCCGACATCGCAGTTGTAAACCAGACCGCAGATACGGTTTCAGTATTCATCAATAATGGAAACGGAACATTTGCAGCTAAGGTAGATTACTCGGTAGATACAACTCCTGAAGGTGTTGTAATCACTGATGTAAATGGTGACGGATATGCAGATATTGCAACTGGTAATTCATCAGGTCTATCTGCAACTGTTTTATTAAATGATAGAGACGGAACATTTAGTAATAGAGCTGACTATAACACAGTATCAAATGGCCCTAACGATATTAAAGCCGGCGATATGAATGGCGATGGCAAGGTTGACTTGGTTGTTTCATATAATATTTATATCGGAATCTTTATGAATAATGGCGACGGAACATTTGCTTCGGTTGCTACATACTCTTCAAACGGAAACTTCCCATCATCGGTAGAACTGGGCGATATTAATGGCGATGGCATGTTAGATGTTTCTACAACTAACTATATGGACGATGAATTGGCTTTATTAACAAACGATGGCGATGGAACATTAACTGTCGCATCAGAAATAACGGCTGGCGACGAGCCACTCTCATCAGTAATAGCTGACTTTAATAATGACGGCAAAGCTGATATTGCAACTGTGAACTGGGGAGATTCAGATGTTTCGGTATTCATTAACCAACCTACAACAATGTTCTATGCAAATGCATCTAACGGTAGAGTCGGAATTGGAACAACCGCAACTGACTTCCAATTAACTCTAGGTGGAAGTTTGGGCCCAAGCATTAACGATACTTATGATTTAGGATCCGACTCAAAGAGATTCAGAGATTTATACTTAGGCCCAGATACATTGCATATCGGTACTTCAACATCTGATGAATATGCAATCGGATACGACACAACAAACAATAGATTAGGATTCAACGTAAACGGATCTGGAAATGCAGAAATCGTATTTGATTCAAACGGAAACGTCGGAATTGGAACAACTAACCCAGGTGCGTATGCATTAGGAGTAGGCGGAACAGGCAACTTTGCTGGACTTGCAATTAGAGGATTAGATATCTCAACAAACTCATCAGCAACATCTGGAGCAACTTTGATCGGATTAAATGACGATACAATGACCTACATATCTGCAAATACAAGTGTTCAAAGTGCTATCAAGCAATTAGATACAGCTATTGGTGCAGTTGCTGCAACAGCTGGAGTAACATCTATAACTGGTACAGCAAATCAAATAGCTGCTTCGGCTTCAACAGGGGCTATAACTCTAAGCTTGCCATCAACATTAATCGCTCCAGGAACATTCCAATCACTAGGTAATATAACCTTTGGTGATGCGTCGGGAGACAGCGTGACATCAAATGCTGCAAGTTGGACATTTGCAAATGATACAAATGTAACTTTATCTGGCGGAGTAGCAGGTCTAAGTTTTGATACAAGCACACTATCTATTGATTCCACAAATGACAGAGTTGGAATTGGAACAACCGGACCACAAGGCCTACTTTCAGTCGCAGGCAATGCAATCATTGGACAAGGAATAACAGCTGGTACGACACAGCTATATATCGGATCAACGGTTGGCGTTTCAGATAAGGCTTTGTTAATTGAATATGACAACACCAATAATGCTGCCAGACTTAGAATAGCCGGAGACAGCAGCCCGCTTGGCTTGAGTGTCCATGATGGCGGAAATGTAGGTATAGGTGTAACAGCTGCAAACAGTTTATTACATATTTCCGGTGTGTCTAATCAGTTTAATATTCAACAATCAAATGCAACAAACGCTAACTCAAGAATTATGCTTTCAGATTCGGCAAACACATTGCTAGGAGTATTAGAAACTGGAAAAGGTAGCCATAGACATACCTTTGCTGACGGTTCAGTATTCGCTAGTGGGTACTTAGCTTTATACAATGTTCAGGCTCAACCTCTATTATTCGGTACTAACGATACAATTAGAATGACTCTTGATTCATCCGGCAATCTTGGTGTCGGAACAACAAATCCAAGAAGTTTATTATCAGTAGCAGGTGGAGGACAATTCGGTTCAGGTTACGCAGGTATGGGTGCATCAGCTCCAACAAACGGATTGCTTGTCGAAGGCAATACAGGTATCGGAACAACTGCTCCAACATTCAAACTTGATGTGGTAAGTTCAACAACCGCAGGCGGATTCCAATTAACAGCTGATTCAGTAACTACTGGAATAGGTTCAAACTTCAGCTTTGATGGATTAACAACCGGAACAGGTCTAAACATTGCTTCAACATCAACAGCACTAACAACTGGTACATTAGGAAGCTTCGACTGGTCACCAACAAGCACAACTTCTGCGACCGGTGATCTATTCAAACTAAATGTAGGTGCAAATGGATCAATCGGAAATGTATTTGCTGCTTACGACAACAGCTCATTGTTATTCAGAATCTCACAGACTCAAATCGAATCAGCTGTTCCACACTTGTTCAGCTCTACCGGAGATGTCTCTATCGCAAACGATTTAGTAATGACAAATCAAACAGCATCATTCATAAATTCATATGGTCCATTAACAGTTACAAGTGGAGAATCGTTTGAAAACTTACCATTAACTCTAAAGACATACGGAACAGGAAGCTTGTTATTAGACGTTCCAGGTGGAGTAGATTTGAACCAATCACAGAATTGGACGCTTGCTACAGGTACAGCTGCACTAAATATAGGTAATGGATTGTTTAACCTAGACACGACAAATAGCTATATCGGAGTTGGAACAACTGCTCCTAGTGCTTACTTCCACGGTGGAACAAATAGAGTTTTAGAAATACAAAATCCAGGAACAGCAACTAACAGCCAAGCACACTTAATACTAAGTACTGGTGCAACAACTAACTTTGGATCAGTCGGAAGTTTATCTTGGATGACTCCTAATTCATCATCAAATAAAGGCGTTGCTTATATCTCAGCTACGACAACACTTTCTGCAGCAACCAATGCTAGCGGTGCTCTTATATTTGCAACAGCAAATGCTGCTAATCCATCAGAAAGAATGAGAATACTACCAAACGGAAATGTCGGAATTGGTACTACTGGTTCTCAGACTGTAAGGTTATTTGCTTCAACTGATGTAGCTGGATATGCCGCATATTTCTTCAATGATGGTAATGCAACAACTAGAGCAGGTATTGGAATCCAGGGTGGTCTTGATAGTACCGCTGGTCAAACTAAATTAATTACTTTCTTTGACGGAGATGGAACCGAAGTTGGAGATATTTCAAACAATAACGGTACAGTTTCATTAACCGCTTTCACGGGATCTCACTTGGTATCTTTACCACAATCAGATAATGCAAATGGTTACTCATACGGAACCCTAGTTTGTTTAACAAAGACAACAACTCCTGATAACACTTATCAGCCAGTATATGAAGCTAAGAAATGTTCAGATCCATATTCATCTAGCGTATTCGGTGCATATGCATATAAAGATACAACCAAGTCAAATGTCCACGGATTATATTCTGTTGGAGATGGTCATGTCTTGGTAACAACTGAAAACGGAGAAATTAACATCGGCGATAGAATCGTAACTTCTGGCTTAGCAGGATATGGAATGAAAGCTACAGAATCTGGAACAATCGTCGCGGTAGCAACCGGTGATTGGGCTGACATAGAAGACAAGACAACCGTAACATTGCCAGATGGAAGACAAGTTGAAGCTGGTTTAATTCCAGTTTCATATTATCCAGGTGTTTACTACACAATCCCTGGCGACTTACCAACACTAGCTGACTTAGGCTTAGAAAGTGGAGATAAATTAACCCTAGATACCGAAGACGGATCAGACACATTCTTTACACACGATTCTGGTCTAAACAAATTAGATCTATCAGTAGACGGGGTTAACGCTTTCAGCTTCTCAGCAAATGGAAGTTCAAGCAACGGATATGTAGCTACACCATTATCAGAATTAGCAGAAAGTTATCCGACGAACGATGTATCTCTAGAACCAGGAGACGTAGTAGTACTTGATAAGCCAACCGAAGAAGAAGCCGCAGATACAAGCAAATACTTGGTATCTAAATCAAACGGTGAAAATAAAGGCGCAGTATTAGGTATTGTTTCAAGCAAACCTGGAATATTATTAAGCGGCGGCGAATTTAAAGCACAAATCTGTAGCGCAGTAGAAGCAAACGAAGAAGATGCAAAACAAAGCTTAATAACAAAAGAAATACGAACATTAGCAGAAAAGACAGTCGATGCACAAATTGCAGCTGCAGCAGAAAACGGCGAAGACATATCAGCTGATAGAGACGAAATGATCGAAGATGCAGTCGCCGATTTAACAGCTCAATATGACAACGGCGAAGCAGTATTAGACCTTGGAACATTCGCATCTATAGAAGATCAAATTTCGTCATGCAAGTCTACAAAACAGGTCGAAGTTGCAATATCAGGAAGAGCTCCAGTCAAATACGACAACAGCAACGGAGAAATTGAAGCAGGTGACTTACTTGCAGTATCAGAAGTCGAGCCAGGAAAAGTAATCAAAGCAACCGAAAAAGGTTGGGTGATCGGTCGTGCATTAGAAGACGCAACTGAAAACACCGGAATCATAATGGCAGCTGTTAATTTAACCTGGTTCTCAGGTGACGAAGAAGCATTAGTCTTCGATACAACAGAACCTACAGACCTTGAATCACTAGAAGATATATTAGAAATCCAAGATACAGAAGATGGCGGAAAGAGAGCAGTATTCTTCAGTGATATGAATGTAACCGGAAACGTAACAGCAGAATCATTTAGCACATTAGGTGAAATTACAGCAGGATTCTTAGTAATCGATGGTGAAAACGATTCAATCAACGTATTAGGCGGAGGAGATCTAAAACTTCAAACAGATATTAACCCTGGAAATATCGATGCATTCAATGGCGCAATCGTAATGACACCAGAAGGTGGATTAATTGCTAAAGCTGAAATCACAGCAGACACAATTGTAGCTAGAAAGGTTGCAGTCTTAGGAGAAGAAACAGTCGCACAACAAGCAGTTAGTGCAGACGGATCAACAATAGGTGAGGGTACATTAGGAACAGGATTACTAGAAGTGACAATAACAAACGCAAACGTAAAGGCTAACTCAAAGATCTTTATAACACCAACTACATCAACAGGTGGTAAAGCTCTAATCGTTAAGTCAAAAGCTGATGGATCATTCGTAGTATCAATAGATTCTGCACACAACGCAGATGTGAGTTTCGACTACTGGATAGTCGACGTTCGATAAAAATGTACCTATGGTATTAATGGTCTCGTGAGACGGCCCATTACAATGGGTTTTTCGTGAGCCTTTTAATGCTATATAGCATTAAGTTCGTAGCACATTTCGCACATTAGTTTTTAAATGTTTGATTGCAAAGAATAAAAGGTGTCAGACCATATCGACCTGACGCAAATCTTGATGGTCTCGTTAATACGATCCATGGGCGGGGAGTTTTTAGCGGGCCTTTTAAGGTTAAAATCTTATTCTTTAAAATATTCCTCTCTAAATTTTGCTATTATTTAAGGGTGAAGTTTAGATTCCTGCCACCATTCAAAATAAGCCACAAAAAAAATGCAGCAAGCAAAAGAAAAATTAGGCCTGTTGTCATTTACGCGCTTATAGTGATAGCTATTCTCGTTCCAGTTATCTATATAGTAAACAACCGTGCAACAAAGTCTGAAGCTGCTTGGTGGGACGACAGCTGGTCGTATAGACAAAGAATTCCAATTACAAATAGCGGAAGTGCTCAAACCGATTATGAAATCTCATTTACCTTAAATACATCATCTTTAATTACGGCAGGAAAATTGCAAAGTGATTGTGATGATATTCGTGTCGTTGGAGAAGACGGAAAAGTACTGCCGGTTTGGGTTCAAGAAGATGTTTCAAATTGTAATACTTCATCTACAAAAATTTGGACGAAAATACCTTCTATATCCACAGATCCAATGAATATATATGTATATTATGGGAATCCAACAACTACTGGAGCTTCAGATGGTAACGGTGTTTTTATGTTTTTTGATGATTTTGATAGTAATAGGATATCTGATGCAAAATGGGACGAACAAGATTCCGGGGCCACTGTTTCGGTTTCGAGCGGTATTGCTACTTTTACCACCTCGTCATCTTCAGATTACTACTGGATCAGTTCGAAAAATCTATTAACATCTCCATATTGGGTCGAATCTTATGTAAGTAGCCACAGTAGTGCAAACCCCGGCGGAGCTGTACTAAGAATGGGGCAATCATCTGGCAAAGTTCTAAGATCGAACGGTAACTATTACAATGAATACTCTATAGATGATAACCTTAATACCTATAGAATTGTCGGTGATGATTCTGGCAGTGGTTATTCAGTAACTTCTACTACAACCTCTAATACCAGTGGTGTTTGGCGATTTTCATGGCCGGCAACCGGTACACAGCTATTTTATTTAAATGATGCAAGTACATTAACTGGAGGACATTCGACTGTATCGGCGTCTTCGAATACTTATATATATGTTGGATCTCCAGCAAACTCAACAACCGGGTCAGTTTCAATAAGTTGGATTTTAGGCAGAAAATATGCCTCAACAGAACCTTCTGTAGGAACATTGGGCACAGAGGAGCAGAGTAGCGGTCCACTAATTTACTACAAATTCAACGAAGGTACGGGAACCACTACTAATGATTCATCGGGCAATGGTGCAAATGGTACTCTTTCTAATGGGCCCGTATGGTCATCGAACAGTTTATGCTTAACAGAAGCTTGTTTATATTTCGATGGTTCCGATGACCAAGTTGATACTGGTAAAGATTACTCATGGTCTTCGTCTCAATCATTTGGTTTATCTGTATGGGTCAAGCCCACAAGTATCTCAGGTAATAGAACGATTTTTGGAAAAGGTCTAACGGGGTCAACCTGGGAATACAGTCTTAAGCTGACCAATGCAACTCCTAACTTTACATATTGGAATACCAGCGGTGGCGGTGAAATTAGTTTGAGCTCTTCTGAAACGATTGATCTAAATACCTGGAATCACCTTGTGGTTACATACAATGGATCAACTGCATATCTATATTTAAATGGAAAGGTAGTCTCCACTGATACAGCGGGAGGAACCTTCCAAAACCGCGCAAATAATATAATTATTGGTAGAGCTTATTTTAACTCAGGAGCAAGCGGAGCATTTCAAGGCTATATCGATGAGTTCAAAGTTTATAATTATGCGCGTTCGGCAGCCGAAGTCCAGAAAGATTATCTTTCAGGGTTAGCATCAAGCTCAACGCCACAGGGATCGTCGGCTATTTTGGGTGGTGGAGGAATAGGGAATCTAACAAGTGGACTAGTTGGTTACTGGAAATTTGATGATTGGTCATCGGGGATTCCCGACTCAAGTGGAATAGGTAATTCGGGTTCAGTAACTAACGATACCGCATCAACTACAACTTCAAAATTTGGATTAGCAGCGAACTTCGACGGAACCGACGACAAAATTCTTATTCCAGATTCATCTGCATATGACTTTCCGGACAACTCTTTTTCAATTGCAACTTGGTTTAAAACTCCCAATACTGCAACGAGTAGGGGAATTTTCTATTTAATATCGGATGGTGGCTACTTTTACATTAATATAAATTCATCAGAAGCTGTTGTTCTAGAAACAGGTGATAGCAACGGCACATCAATTAGTGTTACAAGTACAACTACATATTCAGATGCAGCGTGGCATCAGATAACAGTTGTAAGAGATGCCGTAAATAAAAAATTACTAACATATATAGATGGAGTGAATATAATATCAGTCGACGACACGCGTACTGGTAATTTTAATCCTTCATCATTTGTTCAGTTAGTAATTGGTGGTGGTTATAATTTAACAACCTTTGAAGGTCAGCTAGACGATTTTCGTATATATAATAGAGCGTTAAGTGGAAACGAAGCGAGTCAACTTTATAGCTGGGCTCCAGGCCCAGTTGGTTATTGGAATTTAGACGATGGAACTGGCACAAGTGCGCTAGATATAAGCGGGAACAGTAGCACTGGTACACTGACCAATGGTCCTACATGGACAAATGGCAAAGTGGGCAAGGGAGTAAATTTTGATGGATCAGATGATTATATAAGCATTGGGGATGTATCGGCTTTAAATACAAGTGGAAGTGTTTCGGCTAGTGCTTGGATTTACCTAAATAATACCACTGGCGTAAAGTCAATTGGTGGCCGATGGGGAACAGGGGCTTCTGATCATAGCTATAAAATAGCTGTTTTGAGCGGTAAATTTTATATAGACGTGTCAGGCACGGGCTCGGGTGACAATTATCGCCAGTCAAATACAACTCTTTCAACCGGAACTTGGTACCACGTAGAAGGTGTATATACAGCCGGGTCTTCAGCCACTCTTGATGTTTATGTAAACGGAAAACTAGATAACGGAACGTTAACTGGAACTGTTCCTTCATCACTATTTACTGGGGCTTCAACTGCAAGAATCGGAACTGATACTACTAATTATTTTAATGGAGTTATTGATGAGTTTAGAGTTTATAACTATGCCCGTTCACAAAAGCAAATACTCCAAGATTTTAATTTTGATCACCCCTCTGTCGGAACACCTATCGGTGCAACTTTATTACATTATAAATTTGATGAGGGGTATGGGGCGACTACTTATGATAGTTCTCCTAGTGGATTGAATGGAACCCTAGGTGCTGGAACATCTGCCCCAACATGGTCGAACGATGGCAAATTCGTGAAGGCGTTAACTTTTGATGGTTCGAACGATTATGTAAATGGTGGAACTTCAACTAATTTAAATCTTACTGGTCCGTTCACAATAACTGCATGGGCCAAAAGAAGCGCATCATCTTCATACGATACTATCTTGCAGCGATATGCGGAATCATCTCCATTTAATGGATATGCATTGAGGTATAGCAATGGTGTTGGCGAAGTCAACAAACTTTGTTTCTGGACTGGTGGTGCTTCGGGCACGTGGTTATGCACTTCAAAAACAATTACTGATACAAGCTGGCATTATCTAACCGCAGTGTGGGACGGAACAACTCGTAGCGTATATATAGATGGTGTTAAGTACGCTTCAGACACACAAGCTTCGGCATTAAGTAATTCATCTGACACATTATATATTGGAGCAATAGGCAGCAGCCCTGTAGCCGCAGATTTTGGCGGTACAATGGACGAAGTGAAAATTTATCCATTTGCTTTGACCGAGGATGAGATAAAGATTGATTACAACAATGGAAAAGTGGCTGTAATGGGTTCAACAGGTACAACATCAGCAGGCATTGCTGATAATTCTGCCTTGCGTGAATACTGCGTGCCTGGAGATTCTAGCTCATGTAGTGCTCCAGTTGGAGAATGGAAAATGGACGAAGGCACAGGATCTGGCACAGATGCGGTAAAAGACACTGCTAGTACAAATCACGGGGATACTCAGGGATCTATGACAAATGCAAATTGGGTGCCTGGACATTTCGGAAATGCTTTGCGATTCGATGGAGTAGACGATCTAGTGACTTTAGGAACTGGAAGTACGCTAGCTCAAACAGGATCCTTAACACTTTCTGCTTGGATTAACTATAACCAGCCAACGGGTAATTACTACATAATTAGCAAATACCGCGCTGTTTCTGGCAAAAGAGGATATGCGCTACTTATCATAGACAGTAAGTTACAATTTATTCTTGGAACAGCTGCAGATGGAGCCACAAGCTTTACTTCGACGGGGAGCGTTCCTACTAATGAATGGGCATATGTCGCTGGTGTTATCGGCGCCGACAATGTAATGAGGCTATATATAAATGGAATTTTGGATTCTACTCAAAATTATTCCGGTACAAGACAAGCGTCAACTACAGATGTCCAAATCGGCGCTTACGGTGATTCGGGTTTAAGGAATTCGTACTTTCCCGGAATGATAGATAATGTTCGAATTTACAATACAAATTTAAGTCAGGCACAAATTGCATGGGAATATAATAAAGGAAAGCCTATCGGACACTATAAACTCGATGAATGTGAAGGTACGACTGCATATAATTCAGCTTTTAGCACAGGTGCTGCACCTGGTCGCAACGGAGATATAGATATAGGTGCATCGGGTTCGCAGACAGCAGCGGGGACATGTTCCACATCGGGTGCATGGTATAACGGTTCCACAGGAAAAATTAACTCGAGCCTATATTTTGATGGAACCGACGATGAGGTCAATATTCCAGATGATGCTAACTATGATTTTTCTGCCAGTCAGGATTTCACAGTTGCTATTTGGATGAATGCTTCATCTTCACAAGTGACATCAACTTCATCATTTTTTGAAAAATGGGATGCAACCGGCGGTTATCCTTTTGCTCTAAGATTTAGCTCGGGTAGTATTGTTGCGGCCAGATACGACGGAACTAATAATCCCTCTATAACAAGTACATCTGCAATTTATGGTGACGATAACTGGCACCATATCGTATTTGCAAAAATAGGTTCGACCTTATATTTGTATATTGACGGTAGACTAGACGGTACGGCAACTGATACCACCACCGGTACTACTGCCAATTCATTCCCTCTATATATAGGTAATAGAGGTTCGGTGGCAAATAGACACTTCACCGGAAAATTAGACGAAGCAATGGTTTTTAATTATGGATTAACATCACAGCTTGTTCGTACTTTATATAACTCAGGTGCAGCAGCATTTAAATAGTTTTAAAAAAGTATTTAATAAAAATGTTAAACTTTAATTTATAAAGATTTGCAGAAATATCAACAAAAAATCGCATGCCCAAAAGTACTCTTTCTAAAACATTTTTAATAAAAAACACTTTTAATTTTTTTAAAAAACCTACTAAAAACTTTTCAAATGTTGCAAATCAGACAACTACATTACTCAAAAAGAACAAACGAATAAGAACAACAACAATTTTTGCTGCAATTGTTCTTGTAGTTTTGGTTCCAATAATCATTCTTACATTAAGAAAAGGGGAGCAAGCTGCCGCTTGGTTTGATGAAAGTTATCAATATCGAAAAGCAGTCGCAATAACAAACTCATCTGGCTCGAATTTAACCGATTTTCAGTCCTCTTTTACTTTGGATACTGCTGCGTTGGTTACCGCTGGCAAAATGCAAAGTGATTGCGATGATATTCGCATAACAGATGTAAACGGACAGATATTGCCTTTTTGGATAGAGGAAAATAACCCAGGGTGTAATCAAAGTGCAACTGTTGTCTGGACCAAGGTGCCGAGCATTCCAACCTCCGGAGCAACAGTATATGTTTATTATGGAAATCCAAATTCAGCAAATGCGCAAAAAGGTGAAAATGTTTTTGAATTTTTTGACGACTTCTCTCAAAATACAATTGGTTCAAAATGGACTGTTCAATCCGGAACCTGGTCAATTTCTGGCGGAGAACTTAGGCAAACCGTTAATAATGTAGTAAACAGGAATATTTATGTAAATTATTCACATTCCAATATTGTTATCGAAACACGTCAAAAAACCTTATCGACTGGAATCGCCGATTATACCGGTATAAATGCTCGTGATCAGGGAACAGGTGCGCGCTATCTATTTAATTGGAATAACCTTGGAACCGGAGATGTAAATGTTTATAAGAACACTGGAACTGATGCATCCGAAGTATGGACTGAGTTAGGAACCAGCGCAACATATGGTAGTTTAGACCGATCTTCTTATCACAAACTAAAAGCAACTATGAACGGATCTTCACTATCAACCTGTGTTGATAGCACATGTACAACTACAACCGATGCCACGTACGCGTCTGGAACACGAATCGGATTGAGATCTGAAGGTGATAATCGTTTTGACTACTATTTCGTACGTAAATATGCATCTACAGATCCATCATTATCTGCAGGTTCGGAAGAATTGGGCAAAGCGCCAATCGCATATTGGAAACTCGACGAGGGGCAGGGCAGCACAACATACGATACGATGGGACGCAACAACGGAACCTTAGGTGTCGGCTCATCGGCTCCGCAATGGAAAAGTGAAAGCGAGTGTATAACAGGGAAGTGTTTGTATTTTGATGGGAGTAATGATTTCTTTTCGATTACTACTCCTAACATACAAGATACTCCAAATAAGTTTACAATCGAAGGATATATCAGACCAGCGGAGGTAAATGCTAGGTTTATAGGACCGACAACAAATGGGGTAGATAATTATATCGCCTATAACGCAAATAATAAGACGCTCGATGTTGCGATAACAGAATCTACTGACCTTAATAATAGGACAAGATCGTCAGCTAATAACACAGTATTACCAAATATCTGGACACATTGGGCTGTATCGATAGATGATAAGGATATAAAAATTTATATAAATGGAAAGTTGAATGCTCAATTTACAGAGACCATAGATATCGGTACATGGGCTGGCCCATGGATAATAGGTGCAAGAGGAAATAAGTCTGTCTTCTATCAAGGATATTTAGATGACGTCAAAGTCTACCCATATGCCCGAACCGCCGCTGAAATCAAAAACGACTACAACAACGTATCGTCAACCCAAGGTACGAGCGCTTCAACGGTTAGCCAAAACCAGGGCGGAGATCTTTCAAATGGGTTAGTTGGATATTGGAAAATGGATGAAAATACAGGAACGAGTGCTAGTGATGCAAGTGGGAATAGTAACACCCTTACATTATCCACTTCTTCATGGACAACCGGAAAATACGGCACTTCATGGAGCGGATCTGGAAGCAGTTATTTATCACGCGCCGACGATTCAGATTTTGATTTTACAAATACAGACGAGTTGACCATAAGTTTATGGTACAAAACAAGCAGCACAACAAATGCTGCAGACTACTTAGTAACTAAATACTCATTAGGAAGTGATCTCGGGTATTATCTGTCTTTTGATGGCTCTTCTGGAACACTAAGCTTTATAACGGGTGATGGACTAAATTTTGACTCTGTCAGCACTAGCGCAGATGTATACGATGCACAGTGGCACCATGTCTCGGTTGTAAAAAAGGGAACCACAGACATGCGACTATATTTGGATGGAGTGCTCCAGAGTACAGATAGCTCAATTACTTCGGGCGATTTTTCTACCGGAACACTTCTTTATGTCGGAGATATTAATGGCCTTGGCGGTGGCAATGCGTTTAACGGAACAATCGATGAGCTTCGGATTTATCGCCGTGCGCTAAATCCCACAGATGTTAGTGCGCTCTATAATTTTGCTCCAGGACCAGTTGGTTATTACAAACTAGACGATGGATCTGGAACAGCCGTTATAGATGCCTCAGGTAGCGGAATAAATGGAACACTAGGAACAGGTTCATCGGCTCCATCCTGGTCCTCTGGCAAGTATGGTGGTGCGCTAAGGTTTGATGGGAGCAATGATACAGTAAATATCTCTTCAAGTGATCTTGGCTATTTTACAAAGAGCGCTACAGTTTGTTTATGGATAAATCGATCTGGAACTTCGCTACAGGAAAGATTTTTTAGCTCACGATCAGGAAATCCTAGAGAAAGTTTTGAACTACATACCGAAACAAACAATGATCTAGTAAGATTTGATTTGGGTGATGGATCAACCGCCTCATCTTTGCAAGGAACTGCCAGCATACCTGTTGGCGTATGGACACATATTTGTGGAGTTAGAGATTTGATTAATACTAAAAGGTATATTTATGTTAATGGAAAATTAGATGCCACCGAAGGTACTCTAAGTGTTACTGGTGATATTAATCCAACACAAACAACCTTAGGCAATTTATCAACTTCTTCATTTTATGGCGGATTAATCGATGATGTAAAAATTTATAATTACGCCCGCACCCAGTCACAAATTTTACAAGACTACAACGCCGACCATCCCAACGTTGGCACCCCAGTCGGTTCCACAGTTCTAAATTTAAAGTTCGACGAAGGCTATGGAACAACGGCCTACGATAAATCTCCACAAGCAACAAACGGAAACTTAGGTACAGGTACGTCTGCCCCTAGTTGGACTAATAGTGGAAAATTCGGAAAAGCCCTAACTTTTGATGGCGCCGATGATTATGTAAGCGTTGCAAATACAACCGCCAACCAAAACATGGATGTAAAGACAATCACAGCGTGGATAAAAATAAATGGTCTTGGTGAAAATTCTGCACCCAGAATTATTGATAAACGACAAGCTGGAACCGGATGGGAAGTGCAGTATAAAAGTGACAGTAATCAACGGTTAGAACTTGTCCAGGATTTTTCTGGTTCAGCTGCTCAATGGAGCACACCGGCTAATAGTTTGTCTTCTGGAGTCTGGACATATATCGCAGTTGTATATGATCGAACATCTGCTTCGAATGCTCCAATTATGTATATAAATGGTAAATCACAAACCATTACTACTATCGTTGCTCCATCTGGTACAGCCTCGTCAGACTCATCTAACCAAATAACAATTGGAAATAGAGCTGCGGCAGATAGAACATTTGATGGCACAATCGACGAAGTTAAAGTTTATCCATTCGCCCTCACTGCAGACGAAATCAAACTCGATTACAACCAGGGCAAGCTAGACACAATGGGATCGATCTCCACCGCATCAGATGGCATTACAGCTTCAAATGGAGCTGATCGGGCATACTGCGTACCTGGCGACACATCCACATGCAACGCGCCAGTAGCTGAGTGGCTATTTAATGAAAATACTGGAACAACTGCGAATGATACCGGTAGTGGAGGAAGAAATGGTACATTTGGCGCAAGTTCAGCAGCACCTACTTGGACTTTCGGAAAATATGGCAATGGCGTACATTTTAATGGGTCGCAATACATAAATACCTCGACACAATTCTCATTTTCAACTTTAACTAGTTTTACTTTATCGGGTTGGTATAAATTTGACGAAGTAGCTGTAGGCGGCTGGGCTATAGATCGCTCAGATGGCGCAGATGAAATAACGGATATCTACCAAAATGGTGATGATATATCTTTTGTAGTAAGAGATGACAATAAAATTCCTGATAATGCTATTTATGCAACTGCGTCTAATGTTTTAGTTGCCAATACATGGTATCACGTAGTTGGAGTTCGCGATGTTGCGACAGATAAAATATATCTATATTTAAATGGAGAGCTTAAAGCTAGTGCAACAGATACTACCGGCACAACAATTTCCCCGACACTTCGGTTGGGTGCACATTATGCTGGCACTGGGCCACAGTTTTCACTCGACGACGTTAGGGTGTACGATTACGCTCGTACTCCAGCTCAAATAGCATGGGAATTTAGCCGTGGTGCGCCGGTTGCATATTATAAATTCGATGAATGCCAAGGAACAACAATTAATGACTGGGGCCCTAATGGAAATGGAGGATACAATGGTAATAATTTAACTTTTACAGTTTCGGGGTCTGGTTCACAAACTGCTACAGGTACGTGTAGCTCATCAGGTGCCTGGAATAACGGCGCAAGTGGCAAATTTAATTCGGCTTTAAGTTTAGATGGCACTGATGATACTGCAAAAGTTTCAGATCCATCTAGTGGAATTTTAGATTTTGCAGATGGGGAAAACTTCACCGTTTCTGTATGGGTAAAACCTACGGCAGTAAGTACAAATCAAGTGGTTTTTGCAAAAAAGAATGGAACTGCAAATACATTAATCGGATACCTCGGCTATATAAATAACCAAGGTAAAGTTGTTTTTGTTGCTGCAACCAATTCATCAAACAATATTTCCTTGTTCTCAAATAATCTAGTGACAGCTGGAGTTTGGACGCATTTAACTTACGTATATACCGGTGCGAGCAATACAGTAAAAGTTTATATTAATGGCCAGGACGCGGGCGGAACGCCTACCGTAACTGGTGATCCGGCAAGTTTAGCTAATAGTGTGGATTTTGCTATTGGTACCGAGTCAGATGATCAAGTTCCATTCGCAGGGTTAATTGATGACCTTAAACTTTACCGGTATGCTTTAACTCAAGATCAAATCCAAACAGATATGTCTGGTGGAGCTGTTAGCTTTAGATAAAAAATAGGTTAGGGGAATAAAAAAAGACCTCTTGCGAGGTCTTTTTTAAACTGTTAAAGATTAGTTATTATACTAATTCTACTTTTGCTCCAGCTTCTTCTAATTTCTTCTTAGCGTTTTCTGCATCGTCTTTCTTAGCATTTTCTAAGATAGTAGCATCGCCTTTGTCGACTAATGCTTTAGCTTCAACTAATCCTAAGTTTGAATTTAGTTCGCGAACAACTTTAATAACAGCTATTTTAGTAGCTCCTCCGTCTTTTAAGACGACGTTGAATGAATCTTTTTCTTCAACAGGTGCGGCTGCTTCGGCTCCTGCTGCTGGACCTGCTGCCATAGCAACTGGTGCGGCTGCTGAAACTCCGAACTTTTCTTCCATAGCTTTTACTAATTCAGCAAGTTCTAATACAGTCATTTTTTCTACTGCATCCATAACTTCTTGTGCTGCTTTAGATAGTTTAATTTCTTCTGCCATTGATTTGATTCACCTCCTAAAAGTGATAAGTAGGATAGGTCAGCTGTTAAGCTTTCTTTTCCTTGATAGCGTTTAATGCTCTAACAAAATTACCTTGAACTCCCTTACTTGCATACATAAAGCCACGGATAGGAGCGTTGAATCCACCCATAACCTGTGCCAATAAAACTTCTCTTGAAGGAAGTTTTGAAAAAGCCTCAACTTTATCACCAGTAAGTGCCTGACCGTTTAAAACACCCATTATTACTGCACCTTTTTCATTTTTCTTAATGAAATCAAAAAGAATCTTAATAGGTTCAACAACATCATCTGAAGTAGGTATAACCATAGCGTTTTGTCCTTGTAGGACTTTTTCATCTGCTTTAGCTCCTAATTTTTCGATAATTCTTGAAATTAAGGTATTTTTAACAACTTTTAATTTAGTGCCAGATTTGGCCAATTCTCCGCGAAGGGCATTGATTTCATTAACGCCAATTTTGGAGTAATTGAATACTACAGTTGTTCCATTTGTAAGCTCATTTGAAATTTCTTCAACGAGTTGTTTTTTTGCTTCTAAATTTTTGGACATAATTTTTCCTCGGTAGGGTGGGAGGCCAAACAGCCTTTTAACTTGGGTCCCTACTGTCTATGGAATTAATTGACTGGTGAAAGTTTAAATTGGGTAAATACTTATGTCAATAGGGATTTATTCAGGCTTTGGGAGCCTTGTTCCATATAAGTCAGCTATCATCCAAGCAAAATGGAATGCAATATTTTGATCTAATATATAAGCTTTTTTACCTCTGATTTGAGTAAGTAGTGGGTCGATTTCTAGGTCAAATGCACCTTTAAAGGTAGTTCTATTTACTATATGTTCGATCATCTGCCTTGTTTCTGTATCTTCACCATTTAGAGTTCTCTGGAGTTCGCGCTTTGTACCTTTAAATCCGTTTGGGTCACCTTTAACAACAATATGGGAACATCTACGTGCTAGGGTAGCGAAAACTTCTTGCCATGTGATTTTCTCTGTTTTGGTAGCTCTTTCAGGATAACTAACTGTGTTGCCATCTACGCCGGATTTTATTTGAAGTAGGTCGATAAAAGGTAAAATGTCATATCGTAAATACAAATTTAGCAAAGCATCCATAGGTGATAGTCCGAGGGCATTTGAATAAAGTACGCTAACAGGTCTATATGGATGGTCGGCTTTGTATTTTATTGCTTCAGATGGATTATAAAAAGCCATAGTCGCTTCTCTAAACATTAGCGAGTATAAAGTATGTGCCTGTTCTGAAAATTTATGAGATGGGGTTATCGCAAATTCAGTTGTTATATCATTAACCACGCGTATAAGTGCTAGTCTATATTGTTCTATGCTTTCTGCATTTCCTAATATATTCGAAGCATATTCAAAGGCTTTCTCCCATCTTTCTATTAGTGGAAGTGTTTTAGGAGCAATAATAGGCGAGCGTGTTGTGATAATTTTTATGGGTAAATCACGGTCTATAGCTTCCGGCCAGTTATCTTTTAGTGATCGCCTAAATGGGTGGTATGCTGAGCCACCGTACCATTGCTTAAGAAGCGTGGCAGCATCGTGTTGAACTTCCAATGAGCCTTTTTTCCCGGATGAAATTCGGGGAGCAAAACTTGACCATGATATTACAAGTCTATCTCTGAGTTGCCCAATATCTTTTGATGCTGCCTTAGCAAGTTCCTCTCGGTTCTTATTATATGCTGGAGTTGCTATGTTTAGTTCTGATAGGTGTAACTGTGATTTAGATTCGGGCGTAAGAGGCTCGTTACTATCACTTGTTTCTATTTCTAATTTTTTATCTGCTTCATAGTTGTCCGTAGACCGGAAAAATCTGCTTCTTAATGTATATTTCCGTTCTTGGCGAGGGCTCATTGTATAGACCTCTACTTTTGGATGATCAGCGTCGGGTTCTGGGAACGTTTCAATTGGTGGTTCATCAGTATATTCGGTCGGCTGTTGTGGATAGCCAGTTGGGTAATTGTATCCTTGTATTGTCTCAGGCTGTTCTTCTGGCAGATCTTCGTTTGGGAAATTTTCAAAATCATTTAGCATTCTAATTTATCGAGGATTCTAGCAAATGATTTTTATGTTGCAAGTTTTAGTGAATTTAAAGCCTGGGTTATAGTGATTACGCTACAATCTTTACGCTAGGGCTCATAGTTGAGCAAACGTATACACCAGTTATGAATTTTTTCTTTATTTTAGCCGGAGTATTTTTGTTAAGTTCAGCTAATAGGTGAGAAATGTTAGCAACCAATTCTTCGTCTTTAAAGCTTAGGTTTCCAACTGTTTGGTGGATAACCGCATGGCTTGGTTGTGTTTTAACTTCGATTTGGCCTTTAGATAATTCTTCAATAGCTTTCTCTGGTTTGTCTGTAACAGTGCCTGTCTTTGGTGAAGGCATTAATCCTTTTGGACCTAAAATTTTTGCGGCTTTAGCAATGTCTTTCATGGTAGCAGGGGTAGCAATAACGATATTAAAATCTGTGTCAGCTTTTAATTTTCCTGAAACAATTTCATCAACAGCTGAAGCATCTCTGTAAGTTACATCACCTTTAGTTCCGGAATTTTCTGTTCCGATAACAAGAATTTTTACTTTTTTGCCAATTCCATGAGGTAAAGTGGTGATAAATCGAACTCTTTGATCAGATTTTGATTTGTCGATTCCCAAGTTGATATGAAGTTCTACAGATTCGTTGAATTTTGCGTATGCAGCTTTTCTGATTTCTTTTACCGCCTCAGAAACTGATACTGATTTATCTTTATTTAATGCTTTTCTAGCAGCAGTATATTTTGCTCCACGAGTTTTTTTAGCACCTTTTTTAATCATAGCCTTCTTTTTAGGAGCTTCTTCTACGGTTTCAGGTTTTGTAGTTTCTACTGGCTCAGTAGGAATAGCCATATCTGCTAAGTTTTCTAGCGCTTCTGGAGTTACTGATTTGTCGACGATTTTTTTAGCCATGTTTATATTTATGCTTCAACTTCTACACCCATACTTCTTGCTGATCCGGCAATTATTTTCATTGCTTGTTCGACGCTGTTAGCGTTTAGGTCAGGCATCTTCTTTTCAGCAATTTCTCGAAGCTGAGCTTGAGTAATTTTGCCGATTTTTGTTTTATTAGGTTCTCCTGATGCTTTGTCTTTTCCGATAGCTTTAAGAATTAAGCTGGTTGCAGGAGGTGTTTTAAGAATAAATGTGAATGATCCGCCTTCGAAGATTGTGACTTCAGCTGGAACAATTCCATCCATACCTTGAGTTCTTTGATTGAATTCAGTACAGAAAGCCATAATCTGAACTCCGTGTTGACCAAGTGCTGGTCCGATAGGTGGAGCTGGATTAGCTTTTCCGGCTTGAATATTTAATTTTAGGATTGTTTTAACCTTTGGCATGTTAATTTTGCTTGCTTATTATATAAAACTGTTCGAAAAAAGGGAAGTTTTTTCGTTTATGCTGGCTCTACTTGTGTAAAGTCAACTTCGACAGGAGTTTCGCGATCGAAAACAGAAACTAATACTTCTAAACGACCCTGATCTGTCATAACCTTGCTGACTTTTCCTAAGAAATCCTTGAAAGCACCAGCATTAATCTTAACTGCATCTCCTTCTTTGAATTTGGCTTCAAATCTTGGAGCATCTAATTTCATAAATTTAACGATAGAATCAACTTCTTTTTTAGAAAGTGGAGTAGGGCGGTTTCCGATTCCGACGAATCCGGTAACTCCTGGAGTAGTTCGAATTGCGTGCCATACATTATCGTCTATAACAGCTTTTACCAAGATATATCCTGGGAACATACGTTCGTCGACTTCTTTCTTTTTACCGCTAGAAATAACGATTTTCTTTTGTGTAGGAATTAAAACTTCATTAATGCGGTCAGTAAGATCCATAACACGGACGCGTTCCCCTAAAGTAATAGCGACCTTTCTTTCGTGACCTGAATAGGTGTGAACCACAAACCATTTTGCTTCTGGATTTGGTCTATCTGTAAATTTTAAGCCTGTTGGGGCTTCCATTTGGATTGCTTCTTCTGCCATTTCTTTTTTAATTAAATGAATGCTTTAAATACTGCACTAAAAACGTAGTCTAATAGACCCATATAAATGCTGACGATAAGACTAACAATAATAACAACCTGCGTCAATCTTATAGTTTCTTTTCGAGTAGGCCAAATTACCTTTTTTAATTCGTCTCGAGTTTCATTTATGAATTTACTGGGATTAAACACTGCACTAGTATAGCAAGTAGCTATCTATATTGCTATACGGTACTTGCTCTTTTTCATGTTTTGCCATGAAAGTAGCAAACCAGCTGTTAAATAACTAGATGAACGTTTGCTCTTTCGCCGTTTTCGCAAAAAGTAGCAAACAAGCCATTATCTGACTAGACGAACATATAGTGGAAAACTCATAGTAAAGTCTGTATAATTCCTGACGGACCAAATCCAAGGTGCTTGGATCTCGTCCAGCAAGGTTCTTAATAAAATTAAGAGAAAGTGAGTCGCAAAATGCGTCGCAAGCCAGATTCCGATAAGTAAAATACGGATGGCGAAGTAAATCCTCCATAGCTTCTCTTAGGGGAGCAGTTCGGCATAAGGGCCAAAATCCTTATATCAACTGCTCTCCTGGTTATTTTCTATTTCAAAATTTTCTGTAATAATGGCTGATATGAGTTCGATGGCAGATCTTTTAGCAGAAGATCTTCAAGAAGATTTAGAAGAGCCCAAAAATATCCCACCTCAAAACGTTAACCCTCAAAATCAACTTTCTATAGAAGAACAAAATAAATTGCCTCCAATTGGCGAAGATATCCAATGTATTACCCATGCCTGCATTGAACAATTAAATGGATTAAATTTGCCTCCGAATAATTCAAGTTCTGGAGTATATCTTGTGTGTAGCAATATTTTGCATGTCCAACACGCAGCCGCTGTTGAATATGCAAAACAGTATGAAAATGGGTTAGTACCATTTGACCATTTTATGAGAGATATTCTTCCGATAATTAAAGCTGAAGATGCAAGGTTATTTTCGAATTATGTAAATATTTTTGATTCGCTAGAGGGTCGAAATGATAGGGTAATAGGAGGTAGTTTTTACGATAGAGTATCAGTTTTAGCTTCTATAATTACATTTAAAGCTAGATGTGAGCACCAGGCTGCTATATGGGAAACAACCGACAAGTTTTGGTATTTTGCCCAAGAGGTATATCAGAAATATGCCTTATATGAAGACAAGATTTCACATCTTAATACAACCGATTCTGAAAAGGCCGGATTTAAAGAGTGGCTTCTTCTAAATTTTCCTAAAAATATAATCAGCGCGTGGGTTTCTTCTATTAGAGCTCAACCTCAAGCAGCTGTATAAATTTTCATTTAATACATATACAATAAATTCAATGCCACACTATAAAGAGAACGATAAAGAATTAGAAAAAATTATATCGCCATCCGGTTTTGAAGATCGAAAGCCACTTACTGTAAAAGAAGCTGCAAAAACATTCCGCTTACACCGCGTGTCGGTTAAAAATGCTTGGAACGGCGTGGTTACGGCATTCTTAACACAACCAAACTTCAGAATACATTTAGTGTTCTTTTTACTTGTAACTTTAATGAGTTTTTATTTTCAAATAACACTTTTTGAGTACGTTTCGATCGTAGTGGTTAGTGCTCTAGTTATAGTTTGTGAAATGGTTAATACCGCTGTCGAGGCCGTTAGTGACGAAGTCGCTCAAGGTGAGTACAGAAGATTAATCGGAGTTGCAAAAGATGTTGCAGCGGGGGCAGTTTTGCTTTCAGCCTGTTTTGCCATTTTAGTAGCCATATTAATTTTTGGACCAAGAATCATAGCAATTTAGCTAATTAAGCGAGCTTGAACTCTTCAACCTAGACATATATAGTTAATTCACATGTTAATCTCACTTCTTTTTGAAAATCCAATCGTTGCTCTTATGGTTTTTGCTTCACTAATAACAGCTTTAGCATTTCACGAATATGCGCATGCATATGCTGCAACCAAAATGGGCGATCCAACACCAAGAATGCAGGGAAGGCTAACTTTAAATCCATTGGCCCATTTAGATGCTCTTGGATCATTACTATTAATATTCACCGGAATAGGTTGGGGTAAACCAGTGGAATTTAACCCCGCATATATGAAAAATGTCAGACGCGACGCAGCGATTGTCGCTTTCGCTGGGCCGCTTTCTAACATTGCGCTTGCTATAGTTGCAACGGGATTACTGTATATAACAAACATGATGCCAGCACTTAGCTATATAAGTATGGCTTTGGCTTTCTTTGTGACTCTAAATATCGCTTTGGCTGTTTTTAATTTAATTCCTGTAGAACCATTAGATGGATTTAAAGTTGTTGCCGGTATACTGCCACCACATTTGGCACGCCAGTGGGAAGAGCTTCGGCCTTATGGAATTTATGTTCTTTTGGTTCTTTATTTCACTCGAATGATCGATAAGTGGATATTCCCGGTTGCAGATTTTATATCTAACTTTTTATTACAGGGAATTCGCTAAATTCGTTATCCCGAAGAGGTTTCTTGTGTGTTAAAATTTTCAAGTCCAATTGTAATGATCTGGAGCGATCTTTTTTAGATTTGGAAGTTTTGAATTTTTTATGAATATTCTGGAGGTAGCTTGAGACTACTGGCTCAAGCGTAAAGCCGTAAGTATGTGAATAAAAAATTCAAAACGAACAAGCCTGGATAGCTCAGTTGGTAGAGCACGTCCATGGTAAGGACGGGGTCCCGAGTTCAAATCTCGGTTCAGGCTCCATTTTAGATTTATTGTTTTTCATTAGCGACCCGCCGTTTTAGCTCAGTTGGTAGAGCAGCGGTTTTGTAAACCGCAGGTCCTGAGTTCGAGCCTCAGAAACGGCTCCATTTTTCACCCTAATCACAGACCTATAGTATTGCAATTTTCCTGGTTTTAATTTATAATTATGCCCGCTAATCTAAATTAGCAGCGGAAATTCTACTCACTATGAAGGAGAGAAAAGATGATCGCCGTAGCACCAGGTATAGAGGTTGAGATGGATGGTTCTGTCGTCGACGAGGCGCCAGTTGTTGTTCGGTCGCCCTTTTCGATGGGCTACGTTGGGCATGCGACATGGAAGCCATTACGGAACTTTCTTCTTAATCGCGCCGACTTACCGTTCGAAAGGATCCTGGCCTTAGGCCGGCACCTCGGCATTGCCGAAGGCGCACTATGGGCCGAAGGGATCAACTTGGGGATTCCCAAGAATCGTCGGTATCGTTTTGTTTCGAACTTTGTAACCGCCGTCATGGCTGACGCCAAGCCTCCTGTTGGAGCCGATGGCAAACGGCCTAAGTACGACAAGTTCGCGACGTTGAAAAAGCTCAAGGCCGCAATCGCCTAGAGCTAATCCGCTTGGCCCAGGTATAGTGGTTTATTTACTCTTCGGAGTCTAAATATAACTGCTATGCCTGGGTCTTTTTTTTTGTTTGACTTATAAATTTCATCAGATACAATCGAAATATGAGAGTAATCTCAAACCTGCTGTGATCGTACATAATATAAAAGCGATCATTACAAGCTTTAACCGGGGTATTCGAATCTCGGTAAAGGAAACTTTATCGGTGAGAATTAGCCCAAATGTCAGACCATCATGGTCGGCTACATTATGCACGGCACGGCGGGTCTATATTTACTAAAATTACATAGTTGTACTAGCTTTATAAAAAGCTTGTTGTTATAATATCGACCATGGCTAAGAAGGGAAAAGGACATCGTCAAATGATGTTGTGGGCTTGCAGCAAATGCGGCAACAAAAATTACATAACAGAAAAGAATAAAATCAACACTACTGATAAATTGGAAATGAATAAATTCTGCAAGACTTGCCAGGAACATACTTCTCACAAAGAAAATACTAGACTTAAATAAAGTCGCTAAAGTCTCCAAATGACAAAATATCTCTTGCCATCTATAATTCGTCTATTGTTTTTATATAGGCGGGTCGGTTAATCGGTAAACCACGGGTCTCCAAAACCCGGACTGTGGGTTCGAGGCCCACCCCGCCTGCCATTTTCAGTATATCCTCAGCCATTTCTACTGTTAGTTCATAACTCGGTTAACATTTGTTCATAATTTGTTAATAAATTTTTCAAGATGTATAGTTAAATTTAAATAATGAAAGCATTAGTAATCGACGATGATCCTCGAATAGTTCGAAGACTCCAACGTATTCTAAAAGACGAATATGTGGTCGATATTGCTCAAAGTGCTTCAGCGGGCGAAAAACTCGCTTACAATTCTCATTACGACATTATTTTGCTCGATCTAATGCTTCCTGATATGGATGGTTTAGATTTATGTTCTGTCCTTAAGACAAATACGAAGGATATTCCTATAATGATTATTTCTGATAAAAATTCGATTGCCGATATCGATCGTGCATTCGATAAAGGGGCCGACGATTACTTAATGAAACCTTTAAATGTACGAGAATTAAAAGCTCGAATGAAGGCCTTATTGCGGCGTGTTGCCAGATCAGAAGACTTATATAGTAAGACTTTAACTCTTCGTAATTTAATGTTTGATAGGTCTCGAAAAGCCTTGTTTTACAACGAAAAAAGGGTTGCGCTGCGAAAAAAAGAAATGCAGTTAATCGAGTTTCTAATGGTAAACAAAGGTAGGGTTTTAACTCGTGGTGAAATTTTGGAACACGTTTGGGACGCTGATATCAGCGTATTCACAAATACGGTCGACGTACATATGAAACGTTTACGAGACAAAATAGAGAAGCCTTTTAATGAAAAGTATATCGAAACCGTTCATGGTCTAGGTTATATTATTGAGTGAGATTTTTGCTATTAAGCAGCTTTTTGTGCTTTAGCTTCAGCTGAAACGTATTCTGGGTATTTTGCACCAAAGATTTTTCCCTGTTTTACAGATTTTAAGCAGTCAGTACAAATGTTTACCTGAACTGGAACATCTTGCACTAAAATAGTGGTTTTTCTAAGATTTGGTTGTCTATGTCGGATACTACGATACTTAACTCCCCAGATAAGGGCGATCTTTTTTCCTTTTTGTGATTTTTTATCGCAGAGTTGGCAAACTTTTGACATGCGAATATTAAACCATTTTTGAGGCTAAATGGCAACCTTTTTAGTATAGATTTACTGTTTTGTTAGTTTTTTGTTACATAAAATTAATGTGCGGGGAGTAGATTTGCAGAATGAAATGGCAGAAAGCAGACCTTACTACACAGTTCAAAATGATCGATGGAATGAATATAGATCCACCTCTAGAAAAGCTTTATTTTTCAGGTGAAATACCCGATTTAGATAACGCTATCGCAGTTGTTGGGTCTCGTAAGGTCTCAGATTACGGCAAAAGAGTGTGTCGCGAATTTGTTTCGGTTATGGCAAAAGCTGGGCTTACTATAATTAGTGGATTAATGTATGGAATCGATATCGAAGCTCATAATGCGGCCATTGATGCCGGAGGGAAGACTGTCGGAGTTTTGGGCTATGGCCACGATTATTTACGTAATTATGGTTATGCCCAAAATCTATATGAAAAGATTCTAGCTACAAAATCAGGTGCAGTGATTTCAGAATATGAGCCAAGCGAGCCTGCTGCTAAATGGACATTTCCAAAAAGGAACCGCATTATTTCTGCTTTATCTAAAGCAGTTTTAGTAATAGAAGGTGGAGAAAACTCAGGTAGCTTGATAACAGCTGGATATGCAGTAGAGCAGGGTAAAGAGGTTTTTGCAGTTCCCGGCTCTATATATAATGTGAATTCGAAGGGAACAAATTGGCTTATAAAGCAGGGAGCCCACATGGCGACTTCACCTGAAGATATATTATTATTCTTTGGAAAACCTTTGCCTAATAAAATAGACAAAACAAAATTAAGTGAAACAGAGCAGCAGATTTTACAAATTATAGAATCGCTAGATCAAAATACTACGGCATCAAAAATAGCCGATATTTCAGGACTTTCAGTAGGAGATTTAAACGCAAAGTTGTCAAAACTGGAACTTATGGGGTATATTGCCCGAGGTAATTTTGGAAAATTTACGATTTTAAAGTGAATGCCAAATCAAAAATTTTCCTGTACAGTTATCTAATAATAAAGATATGAAAAACATTGTAGTTGTTGAATCTCCATCAAAAACAAAGAAATTAGCTTCATTTTTAGGCAAAGATTATGAAGTTTTATCGTCGGTTGGGCATATACGTGACCTGCCAAAATCAGGTCTTGGTGTCGATGTAGAAAATAATTTCGAGCCAGAGTACGTATTGTCTCCTGATAAAAAAGACGTAATTAACGGGCTTAAACGGTCGGCAAAAGATGCTGACGCTATTTACTTGGCAACGGATCTTGACCGCGAAGGCGAAGCTATTGCCTGGCATGTGGCTTATTTAATGAATAACGAGAAAGATTTGACCAATGCCGAAGATAAGGACGCGAACTATCAGATAGCTCAAAAGGTAAAAAATAAAAATGGCCAAAACCCTAAGGTATATCGAGTAACTTTTAACTCCATCACAAAAGAAGCTGTGCTAGATGGGTTTAAGGCTCCTCGCAAACTGGATTTAAACTTAATCGATGCACAACAGGGACGAAGAATATTAGATAGATTAGTAGGCTATAAGCTGTCCCCACTGTTATGGGAAAAAATCCGCTATGGATTATCGGCAGGTCGAGTACAATCTGTTGCCGTGCGTCTAATTGTAGAAAGAGAGCGCGAAATAAAGGAATTTAATAAACTTCCATATTATGAGATTTTTGCCGATTTTATAAAAGGCAAAGATAAGCTAATCACAAAACTAGTAAAAATCGATGGTCAATCAATTTACGAGAAGAAAAAATTCAAACTTTTTGCTTCCGAATATATAGCTTCAAAAACAATATTAGATAATGAAACTGACGTAAAGAAAGCATTAGAGAATATTAAAAAAGATGAGTTTGCCGTAACTCAAGTTGAATCAAAAGATCTAAAAAGTCACCCAAGTCCACCGTTTGCTACAGCAACGCTTCAGCAAGCAGCCAGTTCAAATTTAGGTTATTCGCCAGCTAGAACAATGCAACTTGCACAAAAATTATATGAAGGCGGATTCATAACTTACATGCGTACCGATAGCATTAATTTAAACGCAGATACCATAAAAGACATTAGAAAATTTATAAAGGGAGCTTACGGCGACAATTATATGCTCGCGCATGAACGTCATTTTAAGGCTAAAAAAGATGCAAGAACTCAGGAAGCTCACGAAGGTATTAGGCCAACCGATGTAGCAGTTCGCGCAGAGGAATTACCAAAATCGGTGAATCCGCAACAAAGAAAGTTATATGAGCTTATTTGGCGCAGAACAATAGCCTCACAAATGGCTCCAGCAGTTTTTGGTAACACAAAGGCAGCTATTGAAAATACAAAAGGTGAAAGCAAATATACATTCGAAGCTCGAGGCTCAATAATAAAATTCGATGGATACCTAAAAGTTTACTCGAACAAACGAAAAGATGAGATTTTGCCGGAAATTAAGGAAGGGGACTCAGTTAAATTAGAAGACGTTCATGAAGAAGCGAAAGAAATGTCTGCTCCACCAAGGTATAACGAGTCATCGCTCGTAAAAGAGCTCGAAAGCTTTAATATTGGACGTCCGTCTACATATGCGTCGATTATTTCGACGATTCAGACACGTGGTTATGTTAAAAAGATCGATAAGTCATTATCTCCAACTGACAATGGATATGTTGTAAACGATCTTTTGGTTCAGCATTTTCCACAGATTGTAGATGTCGACTTTACTGCTGAAATGGAAGAAGGCCTAGACGAAGTGGCCGAAGGTGATTTAGATTGGCGCAAATTATTAGGGGAATTTTATAAACCGTTCGAAAAACTTGTTGCTGCAAAGCGCAAAGAAATCAAAAAAGAAGATGTTGTTATTATGGAAAAAACCGATGAGGGTTGTCCAGAATGTGGTAAAGGCCATTTAATTGTAAAGCTGGGTAAATTCGGCAAATTCTTAAGCTGTGATCAGTATCCGGAATGTAAATACGCAAGACCTATTGAAACCGAAGAAACTGCTGCAATGCAAAATGAAAATGAAGAGGCTGGGGTAAGCGAAGAAATTCCAGATTTAAATGAAAAATGCCCTGAATGCGGAGGCCAACTGACAATTAAAGAAGGTCGTTTCGGCAAATTTATCGCCTGCGAAAACTATCCCAAGTGTAAATTTACAAAAGCTATCTTAAAGAAGGTCGGAATTAAATGTCCCAAATGCGGCGAAGAACACGGTGGGGAAGTTGTAATGAAACGAACACAGCGTCAAAAAATATTCTTTGGATGTTCAAGATATCCTGCTTGCGATTATGCAAGTTGGACAAAGCCAGTTGTCGGAGAAGATGGAAAGGTAATTGATGAGCCGGCCAAAAAGGCAAAGAAATCGGCTAAAAAGGTTGCTAAAAAAGCAAAAAGTAAAAAATAATCCCCGAGTACGATGGTTTTGATTGTGCGTGATTCACGCGAAAAACCACCGTACCGGGGAATAAGCATTAACGTCCTGCCCGTATTAATTCTTCTATCCTCGGGCAAACCTCGTCCACGAACTTTTTCCAGAATTCAGATTGAGGGCGGTAATGTACTCCAACGACCATTGCTGTCGCAAATACTTTGCCCACATTGAATTGTCGCATTACTTGCTGAATTCCGTTGGCCACTTGCCAATCAGCTTCCTCGATAATGTCATCTAGCCATACCTGAATTAGCATAGCCACATCGGTTTGCAAACTATACCGACGAGCCACACATAGAACCAGAGTTAAGCGGTCTCGGATCGACCATTGTGAGTCATCGGTAAGTAAGAGGCCTTCCAGCGTTCCGTCCCAATCATTTTTTGCCAGGGGTGTTGTATCTCTAGGTGGGTGCAGCCCCAAGTAGTTCATGTGGGGGTCACTGGCTTCCAGCGCCTTTCCGGTAATTGGGCTAGGTACTACATCCCAGACAATCCCATATCTCACATTAATCATATTTTCTCCATCCCAGATTAAGTAGATTAGTTAATGTTCTACAAACTGGGCGATATTATAACAGGAGCTCGTGCGAGGCCAAAACGTTAAAGGATTCAATTATCCTTATTTTTCTGATATTATATTCACATTACGCATGATCGGACATGCTCCTGAGTCCTACTAGTCCGATCAGAGGGTTAAGGAGCGTGAGATTTTTACATCTAAAATTAAAAAAAGGCTTCGGCTGTATAGTCTTCGACAGATGATGCGACTGCAGAATTTTTTTGATTTTATCTATAAAAAATCTCAAATAAAAATCAATGTCAAAACAAAACATCAAACTGCCTACAGTAGAAGAAATGTTAGAAGCTGGAGTCCACTTCGGTCACCAGATGAAGAGAAGATCTCCCTACATGGATAAATTTATCTATGGAGTCGATAACAAAAGTCAGGTCATCGACCTTTATAAAACTCAAGAACAGCTCCAAAAAGCTATAGATTTCATTTACGAAATCACTAGTCGTGGAGGACAAATAGTCGTCGTTGGAGCAAAAAGACAAGCTAGCCCAGTTGTTAAAGAAATGGCTCAGAAAGCTGGTCTTTTATTCGTAAACCAACGCTGGTTAGGCGGAACTTTTACAAACTTCAATTCTATAAAAGGTAAAGTCGATCGTTTAAATTTCTTGATCGACGCCAGAAAAAGAGGGGATCTTGATAAATACACCAAACGAGAAAGATTAGATTTTGACCGCGAAATCGAAAAACTTGAAGAAGTAGTCGGAGGAATCAGAGGAATCAAGAGATTTCCAGACGCTTTAATAGTTGTTGACGTTAAGAAAGAAAAAGTTGCTGTTCACGAAGCTAAAGCTGCAAAAGTTCCAGTTATTGGAATTGTTGATACAAACAGCGATCCACGAAATGTTAAATACATCGTTCCTGCTAATGATGACGCTATTAAATCAATCAATTTGATTTTGGGAGTATTAACTGACGCCGCAATCGAAGGCTATAAAGATCAAAACATGGAAGCTCCTAAAACAGAAGCCCCAAAAGCTGAAGTTAAAGAAGAAGCGCCAGTAAAAGAAGCAAAAGCCACAGCTCCAAAAAAAGCTGAAACAAAAGCAAAGCCAGGTGCACCCGTCAAGCGAGTACAAGCAAAAACTAAGTCTAAATAATTATTTAATTGGATAAGCCGGACAGGTTATCCACAAAAAAGTAATGGATATCAACATAATAAAAAACTTACGTGAAGAAACAGGTGCAGGAGTTATGGATGCTAAAAAAGCATTAGAAGAATCGGGCGGAGATGTAGAAAAAGCAAAACAAATTTTACAAGAAAAAGGTGTTGAAAGAGCTGCCAAAAAAGGCGATCGCGAAATTAAAGCAGGAAGAATTTTTTCTTACATTCACTCAACCGGAACTGTCGGAACTTTAGTAAAACTTGGTTGTGAAACTGATTTCGTTGCTAAAAACGAAGAATTCACAAAACTCGGAAACGAAATTGCTATGCAATATGCTGCAATGGGTTCAGAAAACACCACCGTCGAAGAGCTTTTAGAGCAAGATTACATAAGAGATTCATCAAAGAAAATTAAAGATTTAGTTACAGGTGCCGTTTCTAAAACTGGCGAAAACATAACTGTAGCTGAAGTCACAAGATTCTCTTTATAAAGGGGACCTCAGTCATTCCTCAGTATTCTGGCTTATTGTTTGAATATTGAGGAAATGGTAAAAATACTCCATAAGTATTTATTGAACTTTCATAAACATTTAACAATATGAAACCAGAAGATTTTCAAAATCACCTAACAAATATTAAAAAATTTCTAAATGACGAACTTTCCAAACTAAGAGTTGGAAGAGCGGCCCCATCTCTAATTGAAGATATTAGAGTTGAAGCCTATGCAGGTTCTGAAGCCATGCCTATTAAAGAGCTGGGTAGCGTTTCTGTGCCAGATTCTCAGTCAATAACAATTGCTCCATGGGACAAGTCGATTTTGAAAAAGATTGAAGACGCAATTAGAAATTCAGGTCGCGGATTAAATCCAATTAATGAAGGGGAACAGATTCGTGTTCCGATTCCTCCACTTACAGAAGATCGTCGCCGAGAAATGACAAAAGAAGTTTCAAAAACCGTTGAACAGGCCAAAATTCGAGTTAGAACTCTACGCCAAGACGTGATCAAATCAATAGAAGAACAGGAAACTAATGGTGTTATTTCAGAAGATGATATGGCCCGCGAAAAGAAAGATATCGAAGCTAAAATCAAACAAATTAATGATGAACTTGATCAAATAGGCGAGGCTAAATCCGCTGATATAATGAAGGTTTGATCTTAGAATGTTTCTCGAAATCTAACCTCAGGATTCATGCTTGAGCCTGTAGTCTCAAGATACCTCCAGGCAGATTTCTCAAAACATTCTAATATCATTACATTAAAAACATAAAATATGATATTTTCTCTGCTGCTTTTTATTCTAATACTATCTTTTCTAGTGTTTATTCACGAACTTGGCCATTTTGTTGCTGCACGCAAGAATGGCGTAAAAGTTGACGAATTCGGGCTCGGGATTCCACCAAGAGCCTGGGGTAAAAAGGTCGGTGAAACAATATATTCGCTTAATTGGCTTCCCATCGGAGGCTTTGTAAAAATTCGTGGCGAAGATTTCGAAGATTACGATCCAAAAGATCCAGAAAACTTTATTAACAAAAAGCCATGGCAAAAATCGGTGATTTTACTCGCTGGAATTTTCATGAACTTTTTATTTGCTGTTGTGGTTTTTTACTTTCTATTATCTATAAATGGATGGAAATCAAGCCCTTTAGCTATATTAACCGATTATAGATTTCCATTTGGACAAAAGGTTGAAGTTCCAAATGTTACAATGGGCTTTTCTGAAAACTCTCCAGCAGGGGCCGCCGGAATGCAGTATGGCGACCAGGTTTTAAAACTAACTACATCCGAAACTTCGATTGAACCGAAATCTACTGATGAATTTATAAGCTTTGTTTCTGATAAAGCTGGTCAAGAAATCACAATTGATTCTAAAAATATAAATAATAATACCGAAGCTACTTATAAAGTGACGCCTGTTTATAACGAGCAGTTGGGTAGGGCAATAGTTGGAGTTCAACTAGGTGAGGTTGCTCAATTAGCTTACACTACACCAACAGATAAACTTTTCGCCGGATTTACCCATTCAATAAACGTAATGGGATATTCTTTTGCAGTTTTAGGATCATTGGTCTCAACATCTGTCGAAACTAAAGATATCGAACCTGTTGCCCAAGGAGTTTCTGGTCCAGTTGGAATTTATGGCGCTGTAAATTCAATAACTGAAATGGCGGGAGAACGTATGATAGTTTCTATTTTAGATTTAATGGCTTTACTATCCTTATCTTTGGCCGTTATGAATTTGTTACCATTTCCGGCTTTAGATGGAGGCAGATGGGTTTTTGTTTTATTTGAATGGATATCTGGCAAAAAACCTTCTCAAAAGCTAGAAGCAAGGGCGCACCAAGTGGGTTTTGCCATTTTGATTGTATTTATTCTGGTAGTTACCTTCAAAGATATTTTCCAATTTTTGATATAGAGCCAAAGCCTATAGTTCGCAATTTAAACTTAGAATTGCTATAATATAGCTATTCTACGAAAGTAGTAGTGGCACAGTAAATAAAATTTAATCACAGTACAAGGGGAAGAAAATGCCTCATTTGCAGATTTTGCCCACTCCGGAAAACATTGAGACCCTAAAGATGTTCTTCAAGGCTTTCCGAGAATTGAGCCTGCTCTTTGGGTTCATATGGTTTTTTGGTCATGGATTAGGCATAGCATACTATAAGGACTGTGGTAATAGCTTTTTTCGTAATATGATCCTGGTCATTTGGCATGCGGTAGCCGCCTTATTGGTATGGATCTCGGTGATTGTGATTCCATTAACAATCGAAGGTTCGTGGGTCAATAGTTATTTGAGCCTACGACCTAGCTTGTTTTTCGGCACTATCATCACCGGTTATTGTCTTGGGCTCGTGGCCTATCTTCTAACCAGGCCTGAAGACCGCCGAGCAAGGAATTTTTCTACCTAACCGTGCGCCACCGGACCTGGCTTTCTTATCAGAAATGATAGTTTTTAGAAAGCCAGGTCCTTTTGCTTTTTACACTCAACCAATTTCATACTCACATATTGGCAAAAAGCCATGTCCTTGCTATACTTCTCACGCATGAATAAGTACGAATTGATGGCGATCTATAACTCGAATCTCAAAGATGACGAGGTTAAGAAAAGTATCTCCACATTAAAAGACAAAATTAAAGACCTAAAAGGTAACCTTACCAGTGAAGACTACTGGGGTTTAAAAGATCTCGCATATGAGATTAAAAAAGCAACAAAAGCTTATTATGTAGTATTAACCATCGATATGGATGGCGACTCAGCCAAAGAATTATCAGCATGGTTAGCAGGACAGGACAGTGTTTTAAGAAGCTTGTTAACAAAAGGTAATTAATCGTTAATAGATTTTTAACCTTAGGTTGATAGCATTGATTAAGTAATTATTTAAAGGATTCAAAAGGAGCTATATGGCTACAAGATCATTAAACCTAGTTTTTTTAATTGGAAATCTTACAAGAGATCCTGAACTTAGATACACATCAACAGGAACTGCTGTTGCAACATTTACAGTCGCAACAAACAGAAATTATGTAGATTCAACAGGAAAAGCTGTCGAATCAGCAGAATTTACTAATGTCGTAGCTTGGGCAAAACTTGCAGAAATTTGTGGACAACTTTTAAAGAAAGGAATGAAGGTTCATATCCAAGGAAGACTTCAAACCTCAAAATGGCAAGACAAGGAATCAGGTAAAGAAATGAGAAAAACCGAGGTTGTAGCTACAGATATGATGATTCTGTCTCCAGTAGCAGGTGGAAACGGCGGAATGTCTGAATCAGATTCAGAAGGCGGTTCAGCACCAGCTTCAAACTCAGGAGACATGGGAGAAAACGTAGATTTTAGTGCATTCGAAGAAATGGGCGATGCCCAGAATCCAGATGATTCAGGAACTCCATTCTAAATTAGTTTAAAAATATGGCAAAAGCAAAACAAAAAACAACAAGACCAAGTAAACAGGATACTAAAAAAGAAATAGACAGAAGTGTTCTATTGAGAGATATCGACTACAAAAATGTTTCTCTTCTTAAGAAATACATGGGTCCAAGAAAGAAGATTTTGCCACAAAGTGTTACTAAGCTTTCAGCTAAACATCAAAGAAAATTAAAAATTGAAATTAGAAAAGCAAGAGTAATGGGGCTTCTACCTTTTACAGATCGCCACGCTTTGAGTTAAAATCAAAGTGTTATGATCCTGCCAATATTTCTCACATCACAATATGTGTCGGTAAACCTTGACGATAGCACTCATACTGGAAAGAAAGGTATTGCCCAACATAACCTTATTAATCTTCGCCCGGCACTAGATCCATTTACACCTTTAATTTCTACAGCCCGAATGCGTGAGCTTTTAAAAAATATTGTAAGCGATGAGCAGCTTAACGATTTTAGGCCAGTAGTTTTATCAATTGCGGATGAGAATTTTGACATAGAACTTGGATATGATTTCCAAAATATACTCGATAGTGTACCTTTTGCGATTATTGTTCCAGAATATTATTATTCGAAAGCGGTAGATATGATTGCACCATCATCTGCTAATTTGTTTTTAAATTGTCGAAAATATGGGCTGCCGATTCCGGAAGATATCAAAATCGAAATCGATGCAGTAACAATCTCGCTATATGCAAAAGACAATGTCGGAAAATTCATAAGTCAGAATCAAATTATAATTTCTACTACAGATGTAGATGCAAAGTTCAAACCGGAATATACGGAGGCAATGGTGAAAGCCTTATCCGACAACATTCAGATTGCCGGTGTCTGGAAAGTAATAATTGATTCTCAATATCGACTTTTTCCAGCTCTAATAGAATCACTCGAAGATAATGTTTCTATCGATCAGTTTTTTGATGCTTTCGATGATGACGCAGATGGGAAATTAATCATTGCTCCCGGAGTTACTGAACTTCAATTAGGCGAAAACGATAGTTTTGAAACAATTCCACTCGTAAATACTCAGCTGAATAAATTTAAAATAAAAGATGACGATAAAATAACATTTAAATGGAAGTCTGATAAATCAAAATTTGAAGGCGAAATTTATGGAAGCAAAACTGGTATTAGAATCGATGTTCGCGATCGTACTAAATAAATATGACTAAATTAATTAAAACAAAAACCGACCACGAAGTAGAAGGAAAAATCATTTATAACGAAGACATTTTGTATAAATTAGATCTTCCAACCGATTTGCACCCAGTTCTAAAAGAAGGAACAGAAATCGAAGAAGGCGATCTGATTAAGCCCAAAACTAAAAGCGAAGAGGACTTAGATCTAATAGAAATCGAATATAAGGGTGTAACCGAGTTATTACCTGGTCAGCATGTGAAAGTTGGTGATACCTTATACACGAATAAAAAACTTTTCAAAAAGCATGAAGTTAAAAGCGAAGTTTCTGGAGTAGTAAAAGAAGTAACAGAAGATTTAATAAAGATTCAGGAACAAAGTGAAGACGAAGAAACAAAATTACCACCATTTAAAACTCCGTTTGGTGGAAAAATAACTAAGGTACATGACAATTATATGCTTTTAAATTTTTCGGCAGTTCAAGTAAATTTATTTGAATCAAAAGCCGGGTCGGCCGTTGGTCCAATTAGATATATTTCGTCAGACCAGATCCGCGAAAGAAAAACATTAACATCTCATATAGAAAAATCAGTTATTGTTACGGAACAAATTACTGCAGAACTTTATCCCATGCTTTCTACATTAGGAGTAGGAGCAATTATTGCAAATAGTATTGATTATTCTTTGTTTAAGAATATGATAATTTTAGCTGTGCCGATTGGAATAATTTCCGGATTCGGATATACTCCCAATGAAAAAGGCAAATCTGAAGTTAAACCAATTTTGACTGAAGATGAAGCTCTGATAAAATACATAAAGTCTATTGAAGGAAAAACAGTTTGGGTCGACGGAGATTATGGAAGGCTTATTATTCCAGAAACTCGAGAACCAGCTTCTTTAAAACGACACCATTGGAAATTAAACTTCGGTGTTTAAGTTTCAAATTTTGAACAAAATGATTGCAAAAAATATACAAAGTATTATTACAGGAATTTTATTAATCGTTATCGGAGCACTTGGCGGATATTATTTCGGCAATCAAGGCTATGAAGTCAGAATTAAAACCGATTCTCCAGAAATTAAAGTTGTAAATCGTGAGGCCGCTATTCCAACTACCGCAGATATGTCCCGATTTTGGGAAGTCTGGGACATCATCACTAAGGAACATATCGATAAACCCCTCGATCCGAATAAACTAGTCGATGGCGCCATTCATGGAATGGTTAGTTCGATAGGTGATCCATATACAACATATTTAAATATCGAGCAAAACGGTGAGGTTCAAAGTTCGCTAAACGGATTATATGAAGGTATAGGCGCTCAATTAGGTTTTGATGAAAACAATAATTTGATTGTTGTGGCGCCACTTGATGGTTCTCCTGCAAAAGCAGCGGGAGTTCAAGCAGGCGACCGAATTATTCAAATTGAAGGTAAAGATACAACAGGAGTTTCGGTAGAAGAAGCTGTAAACAAAATTCGTGGAAAAGCTGGAACTGTAAGTACGCTTTTGCTTTTTAGAAAGGATGTTGAAAAACCATTCGAAGTTAAAATCACACGTGCGGAAATAAAATTAGACAGTGTAACTTGGGAAGACAAAGGCGATGGAATTGCGTACATTAGACTTTCACGTTTCGGTGAATCTACAAATACAGAATGGGCAAAGGTCGTCGGTGAAATCACAACTCAAATGCCAAATCTAAAAGGTATAGTTTTAGATGTAAGAAATAACCCTGGAGGATATCTAGATGCAGCCGTTTATATCGGTTCAGAATTCGTGTCAGATGGGGTGATAGTTTCTGAAGCATTTTCAAATGGTACTAACCAGGAATTCAAAGTCGATCACAAAGGTAAGCTTTTAGACAACAAATTAAAATTTGCTGTTTTAATAAATGGCGGATCAGCTTCTGCATCTGAAATTGTAACCGGCGCATTAAAAGAAAGGCGCAACGCAATAATTGTTGGCGAAAGATCTTTTGGTAAAGGAACTGTTCAAAGATCAGAAGAATTTGATGATGGAGCATCGGTTCACGTTACTGTTGCAAAATGGTTAACTCCAGATAAAAATTGGGTTGATAAACGATCCAAATCTGTAGAAGATAGCGTATATAACATAACTAATGAAGATGGCACGACTACGATCGGAGGATTTAAACCTGATTACGAAGTGAAATTTACTGATGAAGATGTTAAAGCTGAAAAAGACGTTCAACTGGATAAGGCTGTAGAATTACTTAAGGCCAAATAGTTAATAAAGGTTAGTTTCAGAAAAGGATTTTATATTCAATACGATGAGCGACTTCCGTAGATTAATTACAATCATAATTGTTGTTTTAGGTGCATACCTAATTTACTACTACCAATCTGCAATTGGTAATTTTCTTAGAAACCCGATTAATACACTAGATAATTTATCGCAACAGGTCGAAGACAGGACTATCCCAACTCCTGGCAACGCAGAAAATGTAAAATTAGTCGTTGTTGACGAAGAAAATCAGGTTATTAAAGTTGTAGAAGATTCTACAAAAGCCGTAGTTTCAGTTGTCAGAAAAGAAACATATTTTGATCCATATCAAGGCCCATTAACCTCAGAAGATTCAATTGGAACAGGATTTATAGTAGATGGCAAAAGGGGAATAGTCTTAACGAATAAACATGTTGTTGATGATAATGGTGCAACATACAGTATAGTGATGGGGGAGGGTGAAGAAACTTACGATGTTACTAATGTTTACAAAGATCCAACAAATGATTTTGCGATTTTACGAATAAGTAATGGAGATAAAGAACTTCCACAATTAAAATTAGGCGACTCAGACAAATTAAAAGCTGGACAAACTGTTGTTGCAATTGGAAATGCATTAGGCCAATTTGGAAATAGCGTCACTAAAGGAGTTGTTTCCGGTACCGGGCGTGGAATTGTTGCGAGTGCCGGTCCGTTTGGAGAAGCCGAATCAATCGAGAATGTTATTCAAACCGATGCCGCATTAAATCCTGGTAATTCCGGCGGTCCGCTTCTAAATCTAGCCGGGGAAGTTATCGGAATTAATGTAGCAGTTACCCAAGGCGCAGAAAACATTGGATTCTCACTTCCGATTAATATTTTAAAACCAATAATTGATGGATTTAACACAACCGGCAAAATTGTACGACCTTATTTAGGTGTCAACATCAGACCAATTACACAAGACATGGTAGAACGCGGTGCGCCTACAGTCGGAGCTTTTGTTGTTGATGTGGTTTCCGGGTCTCCTGCTGCAAAGGCTGGAATTCAAAAAACCGACATAATTACGCATGTGAACGGAACAAGAATTGATAATGATCCTAATACTTTACAAAAGATTATTGCGGGTCTAAGGGTTGGGGACAATGTTGCAGTTGTCGTAGAACGAAATGGCCAGGAGGTTTCTCTAAATGCCACAATTGGAGAGCTAGACCAATAGTCTGACCACACTTGTTTTTGTAATTTCACTAATCTAAAATATCCACAACACCTGTTGAGGTGGGTTTGTAGCACTCTACTAAAAAGGAGAAGAGCGGATGCTTGCTGGAATTGCAGCGCCAAGTGTTCAAAGCTCAGAAGATTTTTTTCTGACGCTTATTCCCACCGATGGTGGTGAACATGTTATTGTTCGTACGATGGCACAGTTCAAAGAGCATTATCTTACGCGTGCTGATGGGGTTATGTATGCCATCAAAATTGACGAGCGGCAAATCAGCAGCTACGAAGCGCAGGTTTTGCTGCGGCAGTTTCAAACGTCACAGATTGCATTTCAACCCCGACCAAACTGGGAAGATCTTTACTATGAGTGCCAGAGTGGTAGTTTCAGCTATCGGCCTTATTAGAAGGTTCGTCGGTTTATGGCGAATCTGGCTAAGTTTGGCAATCGCTATATTTATATATCGGCCGTTGTATTTTTGGCTGATATCATGGGCTGACCCGAGTGTGCCAAATCTGATATGCGCGGTATTGGTCGGCGCAGTGTCGTTCGGTCTTTTTGTTGTAGTTTTAACCGTGCTGTACGAAATTCGGGCAGCACAAGAATTTTCGGCTAAACACCGAAGACACCGTTTAGTCGAAGAATAGGACCGGAAAATGATTCCGCCTAGCAGGGCATCAGGGCTGATTTATTCAGCACTCCAAAAGAGTTAAAACCTGATGCCTTTTATTTTGAATACAACTACGAAAGGGCTGCTATGAGTACTTTAGGTAGACAATCGATGGTCGGAATCGTACGGCTGTCTTTGTACGGTATTTACCTGTGTGTGTGCCTCTGGCTTGTGATCAATCTATCTAGTTTTGGACTAAGTATTAGTGGCCCTTACAGGTGGGTATGCTTGCTGCTTAGCTTCACAGTTGTCTATGGGTTCATAAGGACTTTCTGGCGGGTAATTAACATTATCGGCAGTATTTCCGATTCGACCATGCTGTCGATCGGCGAAGTGATAGTTGTTTTGACTTTGACACTTGGTGCAATGGGGCTTTTTGTAGCAATCGCGCTCGAAATTTCCACATACTTTACGAAGTATGGAATTCCGACGACATACTTGATAGTTGGGGTTTGGGTCGTAGTATCTATTTGGATTTTGCCGTCAATTGTGCGTGCGGCGGTAAGGCGCTACGAAGAATGGTTCGGAACAAAAGTTCTCAGCTTTTTGCTTCATAGCTCTGGCCCTTAATAAAGTCGCCTAAGTGCGTGGATTCTATCCTGATACTTGAACGCAAATTCAAGAGATAGGGTAGGGTCCACGTTTTTTTATTCTTCATCGGTAGTGTCTGTTGAAATTTCTCCACTTTCCATGCCGGCTTTTATATCCTCTAATAAGTCTTCAATATCTCCTGCCATTCGGCGTTCAATATTAAACCAGCTTTTTTTGATGCGGTGATCGGTGATTCGATCTTGTGGAAAATTGTAGGTCCTAATTTTTTCAGATCGATCTCCAGAACCTATCTGATCGGCTCTTAATTCGTCTATGGAGCCTTTTTGTTGTTGTTGCATAAGATCATACAATTTTGATCTCAGCGTCGACATAGCCCGCTCACGGTTCTTAATCTGGCTACGCTCGTCTTGGCATTGAACTACCAACCCAGTAGGTAAGTGTGTAATACGGACCGCGCTTTCGGTTTTATTAACGTGTTGGCCTCCAGCTCCTCCGGCTCTATATACATCAACTCTAAGGTCTTCTGGTCTTATTTCGACTTCTACTGCGCTTACGATAGGTAATACGGCAATGGTTGCGGTTGAAGTGTGAATGCGTCCTCCAGATTCGGTTACTGGTATACGTTGAACGCGGTGAACTCCACTTTCGTATTTAAGTTCATCATATGGAGCAGTAGCTGCTTTGCCTTTTTTTATTTCGAATTGAATTTCTTTATAATTACCAATTCCACCTTCATTTTTGGAAATTATTGAGTAGTTCCAACCTTTGGTTTCGGCATATCTGGTGTACATGGTGAATAGGTTATTAGCAAAAAGCCCGGCCTCATCACCGCCGGCACCGGCACGAATTTCAACGATGGAATCTCCGGTTTCTGCGGATGAACTGTCACCATCTGACTTTTTTGAATAGTCGCCATTCATCATTGCAATAGCATCTTGAAGCTGTTGTTTCTGAGTTTCTAAATTGGAGATTTCTTCTGTAATAAGGTCAGCCATTGAAGGGTCAGCCTCTACCATAGCCATAGTTTCAGCAATTTTTGCATCTATTGAACTTATTTGATCTTGAAGTGCGGATGTTGCGGAATCCATAGCTTAATTATAGCTCCTGTCTATCTACTGTAGGGCTTTAAGCATGTCTTTTAATGATTTTGGACCTTCTTCGCGTTCTTTTTGCTGTGACATTTTAGCTTTTAGAGCTTCGACACGAGCCTTTCTAGCTTTTTCGGCTAAGTCCATTTTCTTTTTGAATTTATCAACACGACCTTCGATGTCGACGAATTTGTGGTCGCCAGTCCAAAAAGGGTGGCAATTGCTGCAAATTTCAACAGTTAAGTGGTCTAAAGTTGATCCTGTTTCGAATTTATTTCCACATGCACAGGTAACTGTGATGGTTTCGTGATATGTAGGGTGAATTCCTGATTTCATATAGTTATTTGTGGCGAGATTACCTAATAGCTTCGCCATGACTGGGATATTTTAACAAAAAGCCCAAACTAAGGCAAATAGTAGCTTTTTAGTATATAATTTTGCGCAATTCACATTGGTGAACGCACACTATAAATCAACCTAAGAGGAGAATCACGTGAACTGGTCAGATTATGCCAGCCTGGCAGACAGGCTATACAAGCAGTCGGGGTTTATTTATGTCGGAGCCGAGTTTTGCTGGGAATTACAGGATATATTCCTGTCACTTGTAGCAAGAACGCTCAGCGATGACAAAGAGATCAAAATCCTTATCAACAGCAGCGGGGGGAGCAGCATGTCTTGCATGGCAATGCGTAATAGCCTTCTTCTAGCTCGCATGAGGGAAAAGAAGTCAGTGGGAGTTGTTCTTTCGAGGGCTTATTCTGCGGCATTCCTTTTGCTTCAAAGTTGCGATACGCGCTTAGCTATGGAAGGGTCAACACTGTTGATGCACCATGGCAGCAGCCAGCTCGATAACAATGAGCTGGCCGCTATTAATCGTGGTGAATCATGGCCTGCGGAGCATCGCAAAAGGTTCAATGACGAACTGATCGAAGCTGTGCAAAGACGTACTGGCGTGACGAAGAAAAAGTTGTTCGAATATTTCGACACTGAGAGATATTTTTCCGCCGGGCAGTCGCTTGATGAGAATTTCGTAGATGGGGTAGTTTCATCGTATACAGAAATTCCAGCCGAAGTTCTGACATTGTTGTCTTAATTTTGAAAGGCGGGGTAAATGCTACTGATGCTAAATGGCCCAGAAGTTATCGAGTTTCTGTCGATAATTGCAGGCCTGGATGTTGCACTGAGGATGACGGGATTTAATCCCACGGTCTCTGTGGTAATGGCACTGCCTAAGATTAAGATGGAGGATTTTGATCGAAGGTGGGATCACTTTAGGGAATTTTGTGCCAAGAACGAATGTTCTTTGCAAGTTTTCATTTTCGGATCGCATACAGATCCAAACCAGAGTACGAGTCTCCGCTTTGGTGATTCCAGGTGTGACTATATTAACGTCTACATCTATACCGTGGGTTGGTTCGCTGATCGGCCACTAAGCGACTCGCTTCAGGCGATCGATCAATTCTTAGGTGGAATTTCGGAAGTTTAGGTGTTTGCTCGCGGTTTGCAGCTTTCTTCCAGTCTAACTGGGTACAAGAGAGCTGCAGGCCGCGATTTTATTAAGATTATTTTCGCCTTTCTGCCAAATAAACTCCAATCGTTATAATAATTGCTCCAGCTAAAAATAGTGGAGACAAAGTTTCACCCAGTAAAAATATTGCAGCAGGTATTGCAGCAAGTGGTTGTAAATAATAGAAAACCGACGCTTCGCTTGCTTCGATTATACGCAGCCCAGATTGGTATAAGACATAAGCTAAAACTCCAGATAATATAGACATGTATAAAATCCCCCAAAGAATTGGCGGAGACATATAGGTTTTTAGGTTCCCAATAATTATGCTTGAAAGGCTAGGGGAAGCTGTTTTTATCAAACAAGAATATTTAACAACTTCATTTTGCGGCAGGTAATTAACAACTGCGTCGCCTCGGCAGGTTTTACATTCATAACATCCGACTGAATCGCATGCCATGCCAGCTCTATAATTGGCTCGATCTATATCATTAATAGTACATGTTCTAAGTTGTCCCAAATTGCTGGTTTTGTGCAAAAAGATTTGTTCGCCAAGGCCAAGGGGAATGAAAACAATAGCCGCAAACATAAATGAAATAACTATTTGAGCCAGTGGCGTTACTATTTTATCTCCAGCTAAATGACGTTTTGTATAAATTGAATAGTATGAATCGAGTGCGATTCCGCCTAAAAATAAAACATTACCGATTAATGAACTTCTTATTGTTAAAAAAGTATCACCCTGACTTGCATCCCCGGCAAATAGTAGGGGAGAAAATACAACAATTAGAGTTCCAAAAAATGCTAGAAGCGTACCTTCAATCTCATTTCGCTTGATTGTTTCTTTTAAAATTAAAAAGCCCATCGCAGAAACCAAAAGCGGAGTAAATGAGCTAATTAATGAGGCGTTTATAGCTGTTGTGCGCTCGATTCCCATAAAAATTAGAATGAGTGCTGCAACATGGCCGATCATTGATGAGGTAAAAATATATCTGTAGCGAATCCGATTAATCTTATGTCGTTTAAGAATGTAAAACAAAAAAGGAAGTAAAACAATTGCGGCTGTAACAAAGCGCAGCATTAAAAAGGTAAGTGGGGGGACCTCGGTTACTGTTAATTTTATGACGATGGTGGCGAATCCCCAGATTAAGGATGCAATCACTAATACAATATTTGCAATAACTCTTTCTGAGATTTTGGCAGGCATTACGATAATTCTAGCAGAGATAAATTAGTAATTTCCATTAAGTAGTTATTTGAGGGCTTGGCCTATTTCGCTTAGGGTGGTTTTATAGAAATAGAGTTGTTTAGAGTATACACTCGCAAATTTTGATTTTGGGCTAAATCCAGGATGATACTTTATTATTGTCACTTCGATAATACCAAAAAGTTTTAAAGGCTCTACTACCAGATCAGAAAAAGTAATGTCATTTAATTTTTCTGAACATTGAGATTTTACCAATATATAAAAGTCATATAAATCTCTATTTTCTTGCGAAATCTTTTTTAAGTCTTTTATTGCAACCTTAATATATTCACGTAAAATTTTGCTAATTTCTTCTGCTTCGGCGTCGTTTTCCAATAATGAGATTGTAAATTTTTCTGATGTATAAGTTTCCCATAATTTATCGTAGAGATCTTTTAATCCCGAGTAAGTGGAAATTACCTTGCTATCATTTGTTGTGAGCACTTTTGATCTGACACTTAATAGGTGTATGAATAAAAATGCTTTTTTTGAACTTTTTGGTAATGATTTATTAGTTATTAAAGTCTTTACCAGCTCTTCGTCATAGAGGTTAATTGGTTCTTTACTAGAAATAAGAGCTTTCTCAAATTGCTGAAAGTATTTAATTATCGCGGTTTTAGTAACATCTGAAAGCTTAGTCATTTCTATATAATAATTTGAATGTAAATTTATGCATAAACTCGGGCAAGTTTTTTCTTTCGATAAATTCTGCTCGCACCGATTAATGCTAATAAAACGGCTGAAGAAATTGGAGCGCCATAATTTATCATGTCCTTAATGTTTTGTTCTACTGAAATAAATTGCGATCCTAACAAGTTTTTGGTCTTAATTTGTGAAAGACCTTCAACTTTTCCCATATTTTCTAAAAGTGCCAATGCAAGTACGGCGTTTTCCTGAATAGGTTGAGTAAATTGGTCTTCAAAAATTCTGCTTGATCCTGCGATTACCAATGTTCCGCCATTGTCAGTTTTTCTGTAGGCAACAAGTGGGTGTCTCATTAAGTTATCATTTGAATGCTGAGCTTGTGGGTCGATGTTAACAGTGCCATCCTCTTCTCCTCCGGAATTGGAAGTTGCATATAACCACTTCCAGTTCGGATCTAGCGTCAATGTTGATGCCCATGGCATAAGAATTTTTTGTGGTAAGAATTGAATTTCTGCGGATCCCGAATCATCTTTAGGTGTCACTACAAAGAATGGATACTTGGCACTCAATGTTTGGCTAACAGGAATTTCTAAACTATTTTGTAAATCATAGGCCATGTCGTTATCGACTTTCGCTCCATATTGACTCAGAACTTGCCCCGTATTTGCAATATCGCTAACAAGTCCGGTTGTTTCGTCTATTTGTTTTGTGTCGGCTAGATATAAAACATTTCCGCCGGCATTTATATAATCTGCTATATATTTCATCGATTCATCGTTATATGAATTTTTAGGACCGGCAATAATAATTAAGTTGTAATCGCTAAGTTTTGGATCGACTAAGGGAGTTTTTTCTTCTGTATTTGACGGTCTTAATGCCACAGATTTTATATCGTATTCAGCTTGTAAAACCTGTTGTAGTAGGCCATACTCTTGAAATATTCCTTTTTCGCCATTGCCGGTTATAAAAGCAACTTTTGGCTTTTCGGTTTGCTTGATTTTATTGATAATAGAAGTGATTTGATATTCCATATCATCGACACTATTTATGTAGTCGATTTTTTCTTTCTTTGATTCATCTTCATTCATAACCGCCAGTGCTAAATATCCTTGTTGAATTTGAAGTTGGTCTTCTCCGACAGTGTTAAATTGGACAGGTTGAATTTCTAAAGAGCTTAGTCTTTCGCCATTTGTATTTGGGTCTAAATATCTAACTTCTAAATTATTGCCGGCAGAAGCTTTGTAGTCTGCCAAAATATTTTTGATTTCTTCAAAAGCGGCTTTATACATCGGAGGCAGATTATTTGTTGCGTAAACTTCGATGATAATCTTTCCATCTTTATGTAAAACCTGTTCGGTAATATTTGAAAGTGTATATCGTTTGCTTGATGTTAAATCAATTCTTCCGAGCTGCTGACCAAAATAGTTTGATAGATAGGCGAGGGCTACTCCGACAAATGCTATAGAAATTATTATTGTTAAGGTCTTTCTATATAGTTCGGTTGTATTAGAAATACGTATTTTTTCTAGGTTTGTATATGCGATTGCTACCGCGGTAACAATAAAAATCACAAAGTATATAAGGTTATTAAGACTTATAACCCCACGAACTAATGGGTTAAAGTTGTCGATAATACTAAATTGGGCAAGGGCATTAACAAGACCTGTCGGCAAATTAATAGCAGTAATATCGGTATTTATTATTAAAAGTATTAGAGTTAAAACCGCTGAGGTTATAAAAGCTGCTATCTGGTTTTTATAAAAGCTCGATACTGCAACTCCTAAGCTGGATAAAGCTAGTGTTAATAAAAATGCTCCCAAATATTGTGAGAAAGTTTCTCCAATATCTATCGGGGCGATTCTACTTATAAGAATAGGTAAGGGGATCGTTAACAAAATTGCGATAAACACAATTTTGGTTGCACCTAGGATTTTCCCTAATACTAGTTCTATTTGCTTTATTGGTTTAGTTTCTAGGTATTCAACGGTTTGTCTTTCAAATTCACTTGCAAATGATCCCATTGTTACAGCCGGTATTAAAACCGCTAAAAACCAAGGCATTATTTGGAACATACTTCTCATTGAAACAACTCCACTTATGAAAAATGTCTTTAAGAAGAAGAAATAAAGAAGTCCTAAAAATAACACTATTAATATATACCCACCTAAGTGGTCGAACTGCGCCTTTAGCTCTTTTATAGTAATTTCCTTTATGCTGTTAATTCTCATGTGACTTTAATTCTTTAAATATTTTTTCGAGGTTCATTTTCTTTGGAGAACCCTGTGTAACTAATTGACCATTATTTATTACGATAACCTTGTTGCACATTGCGTCTACTTCTTGCATAACGTGAGTACTAATTAAAATAACTTTATCTTTAGACATTTCAATAATTAATTTTCTGATATCTTCACGCTGGTTGGGGTCTAAACCTTCAGTAGGTTCGTCTAAAATTAAAAGTTTAGGGTCGTGAATCATTGCTGCTGCAAGTCCGACTCTTTGTTTATAACCTTTGGATAACTCGGCAATAGGTGATAGCAAACGATTGGTGATACCGACTTCTTTTGCTATTTTTTTAATTCTCTCTTCTATATTTTTGTTATCAACACCTTGCAATTTTGCTGACATTGTTAAGAAATCTACAACAAGCATATCTAAATATAATGGATTATTTTCGGGTAAATATCCGATTAAAGATTGTGTCTCTAAAGTGTCGAGTTGAGTATCTTTATCTTCTATTGTAATTTCGCCTTCAGATGGAAAATAATAAGAGGTGATCATACGCATGGTTGTAGTTTTACCGGCTCCATTTGGTCCAAGTAAACCCGCGATGTCTCCTTTTTCTAATTCGAAAGAAAGATCCTTAACGGCTTCGACTCCGCCAAAATTTTTTGATACATTTTTGACCTTCAACATAATATAGTGGATTTATATCTTGCATTATAGACCAATGTCAAGAAAATCGCTTGAGCTTGGAGTTTTCTTATTATGGGGTATAATATGGTATATGACTGTAAATTGGGGGGTCACTGAACAAGTTAATAATGAGACGCAAAATCCAGAAAATGGCTTGAATACTGAAGTTTCTCAGACTTCGGTAAGCGGATATGTGCCAGCCCCAAGACCTGTTATTGCAACTGTGCCTGATGAAAGAACCGTACCAAGCACAACAGAAATAGTGCAAGATATAACACCTAAAACTCCTATTGTAAGGACATCCGAAAACGTACACAGAGCTGCCTTATGGGCGGTTACACAATCTAATGCTCAAGCACAGAAACCCGAAGGTTTTTAAAAAGCCGCTATGCTAAAATTTCTTTAGCATGCCCGAACAAGTTGTAAATCCCGAAACCTTTTTTACTCAATCACTTCATCTTTTTCAAACTGTTTTAATATTTTCAGTCATCCTATTAGTCTTAATGGTTGTTATATATTATGGATTTAAAGCATATATTTGGCATGTTCGTTTTAAGAATCGAAAAAAATCTTTAGACGAAAAAGTTTTTCTAAAGATACAGATTCCCGAAGAAAATGAAATTGAGCCATCTATGTCGGAGCAGATGTATAGCAGCATGTACGGCATTCGCAAAAGCGGTTTTATGGAATCACTAAAGGAACACGACCATATTTCATTTGAAATTGTCGCTAATAATGAATCAATCGATTTTTATGCGGTTTGTCCGAAAAATCTTGAGAATTTGGTTGAGAAACAAATTAATGCGGCTTATCCAGATGCAGAAATTACGAAAGTCGATCCATGGAGTTTATGGACTAACGATGGAACGGTTGAATTTTCAAGTTTGGTTTTGCGAAAACCAGATTATTTTCCAATAAATACTTACGAAGAAATGAAGGTGGATTCGATCGCAGTTATAACTGCTGCAATGGGCAAGTTGCACGAAGGGGAAGGTCTGGCAATTCAAATGGTAATTAGGCCTGCCGAAGATATATGGCAAAAGAATGGAAAAGCCCATATTAAAAAATATTTTTCAGATAAAAATGGAAAAGATGGATCGAAAATGTCGAAAATAGACGAAGATTATATTCAAACGATTCAAAGCAAAATTTCCAAAATTGGATTTGAAACAGTTATTCGTTTGGTATCAGTTTCTAATGACGAAGCTTCGGCTAAGGCTAATTTAAGCAACTTAGAGCGAGCTTTTGGCCAATTTAACAGCCCCGTTTTTAATTCTCTTAAAAAAGCTCCTCAGCGATACGAAAAGTATTTTGTAATTTCATTTATCGCGAGAATGTTCCCGGTTGTTGAAAAGTTTGAGCTTCCATTTGAAATTCCATTTTTATTGAAAAAAGAATGGTTTAGAGGTTGGAGTATTTATAACACCGAAGAGCTTGCGACACTTTGGCATCTTCCAAATAAAAATGTAAAAACACCTCGAATTAATTGGTTGCGATCAAAAGGTTCAGCCGCGCCAATTGAATTGCCTGATTCGGGACTTTACCTTGGTAAATCAATATTTAGAGGAACCGAAGTGCCAATTTTTATGCAAGACGAAGATCGCCGTCGCCATATGTATATTTTAGGAACTACAGGTACAGGAAAATCGGAATTTATGAAATTTATGGCGATTCAGGATATTAAAGAAGGCAAGGGAGTTGCTTTTATTGATCCACATGGATCAGCAGTTAATGATATTGTGCAGCAAATTCCACCAGAAAGAATTGATGATGTGATTTATTTTGACCCAAGCACCGAAAGACCGATGGGGCTAAATATATTGGATGTAAAAACAGAAAAAGAAAAAGACATGGTTATCAATAAGTTTATTGAGATGTTGTACGAATTGTACGACCCAAATAAACAGGGTATTATGGGGCCTCAGCTCGAGCGTGCACTTCGTATGTGTATGTTGACCATTATGAGTAAACCCGGAGGTTCGTTAATCGAAGTCGTTCGTTTATTGGTCGACGAAAACTTTCACAAAGAGTACATGCCTTATATTAAAGACGATACAGTTCGTTTATATTGGACTGCTGAAGTTGCAAACACCACAAAAAATCGTAAAGGCGAAACCATGGGCTATTTTGTTTCAAAGCTCGACCGTTTTACAACCGAAAAAACCATGCGTTATATGTTGGGCCAGTCATATTCGTCCTTTGACTTTAACGATGTAATGAATAATCGCAAAATTTTATTAGCTGATTTATCAAAAGGTAAATTGGGTGCAGAAAATTCTAAATTTTTGGGATTAATGTTAGTTCCTCGTTTACTAGCCGCTGCATTTTCACGAATCGAAAAAATGGAGCGCGGAGAACATATAGAAGATTTTTACTTATATATTGATGAGTTCCAGAACTACACCACTCCGGACATCGAAACAATTTTGTCTGAAGCGCGTAAATATCGCTTAAATTTAATTGTCGCAAATCAATTTATTGGACAACTGCCAGAAAAAATTAAAGACGCCATATTTGGAAATGTCGGAAGCATGACTGTATTTCGCGTAGGTACAGATGATGCGCAATATTTAGAAAAGTATTTTGCTCCAACTTTTGGGCAAACAGATTTAATGAACAATAGAGTAGGGCGGGCTTACATGAAGTTGCTTGTTAACAACCAGCCATCGCCAGCTTTTGCGATGACCACCGATTGGGACATGATTTCCAGTATGCCGCGTGATTTTGCTTTAGGCCAGCAAATTAAAGAGCTAAGCCAGCAAAAATATGGAAGAAACCGCTTTATCGTCGAACAAGAGATAAAAGCTAGAGGTGGGATGTAGACCAACTAGCAAACCCCATAGCCTTGACTTTTCACAGCACTTGATCTATTCTTATCCCCGGAATTTGGTTATTGGCCAATAGCCAAAACTTGTTTCACACCGGGCATTGCCCATTACCGTCTCGCCGGGGTGTGAGGAAAAAAGTCTCTCAACGACGAGAGAACAGAACAAATGGCCAAAAAAAGAACCAAAAGCAAAGCGAGAATAGCTTTTTGGTTCGTCTACAAATTATCAGGGAGGGATTGAGCAGAAATCTCAAAATTTTGTTCTCATTGCGAGAACTTAATGTATAAAAGATTTTAGCTCTTCCTCCCTGTTTCACTTTTATTAACCTCTTATTGCCTACCCTATAGTATTGACAAAGTCTCTCTAAAATGTTACTATGACGCCATTATTGAGGTATTGCTCATGCAGCAGTTTTCTCAATTAATGCACATTTTTATAGGTGATTCTTTTGAATTACCATCTGGTTAAATTGTTCCGACTATTTTGTTTCTCTTTATTTAAGGGGGTCAAGATTGTTGGAACAATTACACTTTATACACATTCAATGAAGGAGAGATCGAAATGTTTGCAAAGTTGAAGGCAAAATCAGATTGGTTATTAGACCGAGTTCATGGTTTTTACTTTCCCTATGGAAGCGATTTCACTGATTGGCCGCGTTTGATTTTATCGGCTCTGGCCGTCTTGTTTGTCGCAGGCGTGCTTCTTCTGTGGGCAGTTTACAATATTGCCCTTATAAATCACGAAAACGCGGTTTACCCTGACCTCAGCGATGTTGTTGGATTTAAGCTCGAGGTATTTCGCACTGATGGAAGCAGCGCGGTAGTTACCGGGCCACACTCGACAACAGTCATTGTGCCGTGGAATTACACTGGCAGCATTGAGGCTTTGCTTGAAAATGGCGCAGAATTCGTTGGTAGTTCGCCATCGGGGCAGCTTTATAAGTTTGGGCCAGAGGTTACACCAAAGGTTCAGATAGGGGATCATGTCACATTCATTTTCCCGGTGCCCGCTGATGCGGATGCAATTCAGTTGATCGTAGATCCGGAAACAGGCAGTTGGGACGGCAGCCCGTCGTCTTACTATTTCTGCAAGCTATCCGAATTTTGCTTATATCCTCCGGGATTTGGCAAGTAATTGAAGTAACAACGCTTTCTTTTAAACTCCCACACGAAAGGTTTCGAACAATGAAGAAGCTACTTATTCCGGGTTTGCTGGTTTTGATTTTTGCTCTCCTGTGGAGCGGGTTTGACCAAAACAGTATCACTGCCTCCTGGTTCCAGCGCGGCGAACCCGTGCCCGAGCAGGAGAGCTTGGAATCGCGCATTGCGATGGCCGAATCGCGCCTCGAGTACCTTGAGCAACAGGAAGCTCTTCGTATCGAAAACGATCAGTTTATGTTCGTTTCAGATGCCGATGAGTTTTTGGCGCGCACCGGTCTTCTCTTCGAACAAGAGCCAGTCGCTGTAGACATGATGCGAATCATTGATAGCAGCGGCAAAGAATCGGGAAGCGGTGCGACCTACAAGTTCTCAGAGTCGCCGGTATTGGTCGATGACAGTGGAAACAGATTTCCGCTCGATATTCACAAGGGTGAAACGGCCCATTTGTTGGCGTATACTGAAGGCAATGTGACTCAACTCGCATACTATGCGTGCTATACAAACAGCGCCATGTGTTATGTCGAGACCAAAGTTCTGCCGATAGCGATGAGCTATTAGCGATGAGATGAAGTAACCAGATTTAAAAGGCGGTGGCCGAGAAACATGATTTTTGCTGATCTTTAGCAATCCTCATCGTTTCTCGGTCCACCGCCTTATTTTTTTACCCAAATTCCCTTACAATCTAAATATCCTATAACATGCTAAAATAATGCCCATCAAACTATCATGTGTTCGTTTGATTAGTCTTTTGTGTTTTAGAAAACAATAACGAAGGGGAGAGGCTCAATGCGCAGAAAGAAATTAATTTTCGCACTGGCAATTAGCATCGCAGTAAATGCTTGTCTGGGGTTCCAATATTTCAACCATATATCTAGGATAAGCGAACTTACTGCCGCAACTAATAGTCTTACCAAGAAGGTTCTGGAGGCGAGTCAGCCGCCAGAATATTATCTTTTAGACAGTAGTGGGCTGATCGACACTGTCATTCAGTTGAACGGCGTGGGTCTGGGTATGTTTGGTCCAAACCGAATTTATCTCATGGATGATCCACCTACTGCTACGTTTTTGTCAGATGGAGAAACTTTTCCCTTTGATATTTCAGATGGAAATTTCATCAACATCGTCCCCGTTTTTGGGCCAGACGGAAATGTTTTGCATCCGGCCTATTATGTATGCGATCGGATGAATTTCGAGACATGTACCTTCAACCCAGACAAGCTGAGGTTTTTGAGGCCCATCGACGGGATGCCGACGGCAACAAGACAATCAGGTGCGTAGTTTGAAAAGGGCAGCCTAACTGAATTTTGCAGATTTTTTGCAAACCAGTTGGGCTCCCTAGTATTTTTGCCATCGGCAAAAAACTGGGAGTAAAACGAGCAACTTTTTATACTTTCGGGATTTGTAAATAATTGTTATCATTTCTTCCAGCACTTCTGCGCTTTTTATGGAAGGGTCGCATAGTTGGTCTAGTGCGGCGGTCTTGAAAACCGCTATATCGCAAGATATCGTGGGTTCGAATCCCACCCCTTCCGCCACGTTAAAATGGCGTTATTTCCTTAAATTTATGGATATTTTAATTATCATGCTTGTCACAATGTTTTTTGGAGGATTATTGCTCGTTTTATGGGGGCTTTGCCTTATTGTAGGTTTTGGATGGGCCATGTTTATTATTGGCTTAATTTCATTGACAGGCGGAACTCCAGAAAGTTTTGCAGAAGCACAAAGAGATTATCCCGGAGCTAAAACCTTAAAAGGTAAGTTATTAGGGCTTCTTTTAGTAATTTTAGGAATAACTTCGATGATTTATAGCCTCAATATTCAACAGTAAAAAAGTGAGCCAACTAAACTGGGGTTTGGAAAATATCCAAATCAGTATAGCTGGCTCTTGGTAGGTGGCCGCGCATTATTTCTTGCCGGGGCAAGAACATGTGCAGTGCCGCTGCGTGCCGTTGCAGTGGTGTCCACTTTCGCAACTTGCACAAATGAATCCGTCGTCATCATTAAATCGACATATCCAAAACAGAATTATCAGCAACATGTCCGATCTCCTTTCTGAAGATTCGAGCAAAGTATAGTCTTTGAAAATTAGGTGTCAATTGTCGAATTATTCGACCATTTGAAGGATTTTATTAATATCGCTTAGCTGTTTTTCCATATCTTTAAATTGTGCCTCATCGATATTTTCGGAATGTTTGCTTGGGTCAAAATTGTCATAGACATGAAGTTTTCGTAAAACGGCTTCGGCGTCTTCGTGGTTTTCTAAAACTCCCCGCTCTTTATACATTTCTAGTTCCAATAAACGACGTGTAGTGGATTTTAATGCATCTATTCCATTTAAGACCTCGAATTTTCGATCGGCTGCAAAGCTTGTTTTAACTTTTCCGGAAGAATTTATTGTAATTGTGTGTTTTTCAGCGACATCATTTGGAGCAGGACGGGTTTCGTCATCATCTAAACCATCTTCTTCGTATAAATCTTCTTCGATATTCAAAAATCTTTTGACTTCAATTAAAACAAATGGGTTATTAGCCTGATCGTATTTTCGTAAAGCGCTTATAACAACTTCGTCTTCAGAAGAAGCATCATTCAAATGATCAGCAATAGTACCCTGATCCCAGTCTTTGCCGGTTACAAAAATTCGTAAAGATCCATCTTCACGTCGAAGAGCTTCACAATTACTAAAATGATCAGAATGTGCGAATTCTTCAATATCATTTAATAAGCTTGTAACTTCGGTTTTGCTTTTTTTAGGTGGAGTCGCCCTAGTCATATTGGAAACAAGCGATTGTACCGAGCTTGCAACATTCGATATATTGCCCTGAATAGGTTGTGAGGAAATTAGTGAGCTGACAGACGAACTCATGTACTAAATTTTAAATTGTTAACGTTAGTTTGCAAATGCTTGATTTATCCTTTGTTTAAGCTGATAATTTGCATATGCAAACAAATAAATCTTTTTCAGTTTCTGAGGCACTTAGATCGGGGTGGGAGATGTTTAAAAAGAATCCATTATTTTGGATGGGCGTTACAGGTGTAGTAATGTTCTTCTCTTTTTTATCAGCTTCTCCAAGCTTTGTGTATCAAATGTCAGTAGGGGATTTTGAGGCAGAGATACCTCCACTTATTAATATATTGGGCTTTTTACTCTCTTTTGTATCATTGGGTATTCAGCTAGGACTGTTAGTTTTATTGATTAACGCACATCGGGGAAGAGAGCAAAATTTTTCTATTTTATTCAGTAAATTTCAGATTGTCCCACTTATAAAATTCTGGGTAGCATCTTTACTGTATGGCCTAATGGTTGTAATCGGAGTTTTATTACTAATTGTTCCAGGAATTTACTTTGGAATTAAGTATCAATATTTCGCATATTTTATAGCGGAAAAGGACGCTGGAATTATAGAATCATTCAAGTTAAGTGGAGATTTAACTAAGGGCATAAAATCTTCACTATTTGGATTAGCAATTGTTTCAATATTAATTGCATTAGTAGGGGCCTTTATAAGCTTTGGACTAGCACTTTTTATAATAGGACCAATAATAAACTTAGCGACTACTTATGTCTATTGTAAATTCAGCGGGTCAAATGAAGCATCGCCTGCTTCAGAAATGCCAAGAATGGCACAATCACCAATGGCTGAAGCACAACCTTTAGCATAACTAAGAATTGCTTTCGGGTAGAGTTTGGGTTAAATTAGCTTGATGAGCGAATCAAATCAATTAGACAAACCTCTATCCGAAATTTTGCGTCCAAATAAGATCGAAGATTTTATAGGACAAGACCACCTTATAAAAAATAATGGGCCGATTAAAAAGGCTCTCGATTTAAAATCTGTGTACTCGATGATTTTTTGGGGACCTCCAGGTGTTGGTAAAACAACTTTGGCACGGCTCATTGCAAATTATGTTAATGCCGATTTTATTGAAATTTCCCCGACAGTTTCCGGTGTAAAAGATATTAAAGCCGCGGTAGAGAAGGCGAGGACAAATTTAAATATTACCGCCGATGCCGGGTTATTTGCCGAGACTTCTACTAAAAAGAAAACAATTTTATTTGTAGACGAAATTCACCGTTTTAATAAAGCACAACAAGATTATTTGCTTCCACATGTCGAAAGCGGATTAATAACTTTAATCGGAGCAACAACCGAAAATCCATCATTTGAAGTTGTTTCGCCGTTATTATCACGTACACGAGTTTATGTTTTTAAGTCTTTAGCCAAAGAGGATATTTTAAGAGTTATAGATCGCGCGCTTGAATATCTAAAAGATGTAGAGCTAACTGAAAAAGCCCGAGACTATTTAGCTGAAATTTCTAACGGAGATGCACGCGCTGTTCTAAATGCATTAAATGCGATTGCAACCATTGGCTTAAAGAAGGTCGATGTACCCGATTTAGAAAATGTTCTACAGACAAAATTAAATCGATACGATAAAGGGGGAGAAGAGCATTACAACACAATTAGCGCGTTTATAAAAAGTATGCGTGCATCGCAACCCGATTCAGCTCTATATTATTTAGCTCGAATGGTTGACGCAGGAGAGGATCCTAAATTTATTGCACGCCGAATGGTAATTTTTGCTTCAGAAGATATCGGAATGGCTGACCCGCAAGCACTACAGGTGGCTAATGCGGTTTTTCGGGCTTGTGAAACAATTGGTTATCCAGAAGCTCAGATAAATTTGGCACACGGAACAGTTTATTTGGCAACAGCGCCGAAAAACCGCGCTGCATACGACGCATATTTTGAAGCGCTCGAAGACGTCAAAAAACTTGGCAACCTAGATATTCCACTTCATGTCAGAAATGCTCCAACAAAATTAATGAAAAATTTGGGATATGGAAAAAACTACGAAATGTATCCAGACCAGAATAAATCCAATTTGCCAGATGAAATAAAAGGCAAGAAATATTACTATAAAGATATAGATGGAAAAACAAATTGAAATTTGGCTAAAAAGGGGAGTTATAACAGCCGATCAAGCTGCAGTAATGACTCAGGATTTAAAAAATTCAAAAAAACTTAATGCCCAAAATCGTTTTGTTATTGTCGTTTCGATAATTGGTGCTGCACTTTTAGGGATTGGAGCGATTCTTTTTATCGCGGCGAATTGGGAATACATGACCCCGACTTCAAAAGTTTTAATTTTATCTCTCTCAACTGTTGGTATTTATTTGCTAGGCTATTATTTTAGATACGAAAAGAGAAATCTTCCTAATGTTGGTTCTTCATTGTTGTTCCTATCGGCTCTATTATTGGGTGCTTCGATCTTTCTGGTTGCACAAATCTATAATTATAACGCTAATGCTCACTATATTATTTTAATTTGGTTGCTTTTACTCCTGCCATTTTTATATACCATTCGAACTTATATGGTTTCGACATTAGTCACGATAATCTTTTACGTTTGGCTGTTTGTTTTTTTACAGAATGGTTTTTTGTATGACACTGTTAAATATGAGGAGGGTCTTAAGATTCTATCTTTATATTTATTTAGCGCGGTTTCTTTAGTGTCATTTGGAACTCTGCATCAGATAGTTCCATCTTTGCATAAAGTTGGACGTGCGATGAAATGGATAAGTATTGAAGTTGCAATGATTGCCTTATTCTATTTTTCATTTGATCAAACAGATAATTTTAAACGCGTATATTACTACGATTATAATGTGAATCCTGAAGCCTTAGCGTTTTTGCAAACAATCTACTTGATATTTGCAATTATGGCCGTGGGTTTAGCTTGTTTAGCTTGGCTTGCAATAAAAAACCACAAAACTCGAATGTATGAATTTTCAGCAATAATTTTAACGGTATTTTTAACAATGCTTTTTATATCGCATCTAGAAATGGCGACAATTTTCGCGATTATTTATAATTTTTTGATTTTTGGAATTTGCTTGGCGTTAATTTATACGGGTTATCAGCGCGAAGATATAAAAACAGTAAACCTAGGAGTTTTTTGGGTTTGTATTTTAGTTGCGGTCAGATATTTCGATTATTTTTGGGAACTTATGGATCGTTCAATTTTCTTCTTAATAGGGGGAACTGTTTTGATTGTTGGAGCAATATTTTTAGAAAGAGGACGTAGAAATTTGAAAGAAAAGTTTAGTTTGAATCATACGCAAAACAATGGATAAACGAAAAATTGCATTTCTGTTAATACCGCTTTTATGGTTTGCGGCGATCTGGGGAACTCTTGCATACGAAGAATACCAGTTATCAAACGGGCGCGAAGTGATTTTAAATGTTATACCTGTTGATCCGCGAGATATGTTTAGAGGAGATTACGTAACTCTAAGCTATGAGATTTCTACACTCGAATACTTCGACTCGGTGACATACGGTACGCCTGGAAGCAACGTAGACGTTGGGGATACGATTTATATTCAATTACTGTCCAACGGAATGATGGCATATTATTATGAATATCCAAATTCACCCGCAATATTTACAAAGACCATGCCTACAGCTAAAAATAGAATTGCAGTAAAGGGTGTCGTTAAAGATAAGTACGTAGACTCTGACGAAAGGGTCCATTTATCTGTAGATTATGGCATTGAGTCATATTTTGTACCTGAAGGAACCGGCAAGGATATCGAGCGAAGAATCAGAGATGGGAATGTTCAGGCGCGTATTATAGTAGATAAATACGGCAATGCTTCTGTCAAATCACTCGAATAATTGATAAAATATAGACACGATTTTACGAAGCCCGGCACATTACTGCTACTTTTAGTATGCAGAGGAAAGTCCAGCCAACATAGAGTAGGGTGGGCATGTGAAGGCATGCCATTGGCCGCAAGGTCAAAATAGTGGTCAGCGAAGAAATTCAAAGACGCGGTTATGGAATTAACCATAATTGAGAGCCATAGAGACGAGCTGTTTCTAAACCGTAAGGCATGAAACAAGCTGGAACGAGCAATCCTCCCTGTTGCAATCCGCGACTTATCGCCATAGGTTACTCGCCAAGATGCTACGCAAGTAGAAGACGCGATCAAAAGACGGAGCTTAGATAGATTATGTGCGCTAGTCCTAGACTAGCAACAGAAGCTGGCTTACAGGGCTTCGTAGAAAAGGTAAAAATTTCTGTATTTGCAAAAATTTAGTCCTCGGTAGAAAACTGGTTTCTGCAAATAAGAAATATGCTACCTGCGGAAATTTTTGTAAAACAGTAAATTTTTTAATCAAACCCATATTTACCAAAAGTTCATATTTATTGCCACGCTTTGACACCTTTCTTCAACTTGCTCCGATTCCTCCTGCTGTTAAAATATTAGTGCATGTCTAAAGACTCTTATCTAAAATCGATATATTCATACCCCGAGCAATTTAAACAGGCATGGGAAGAATCAACCAGATTAAATATTCCCGAAGAATATAGTGATGTAGGAGATGCAATAGTTTCCGGAATGGGAGCTTCGATATTTGGAGGTCTTTCGGTCAAATCAGTTTTTTCAGAAGATAAACTGCACCTTCCACTAAGCTTATTAAGCGACTACAACTTGCCGGAATATGCTGACGAAAAAACATTATTAATTACCACGAGTTATTCGGGTAATACTGAAGAAACAATTTCAGCATACGAGCAGGGTATAGATAAAGGTTGCAGAATTATAAGCATTACTTCAGGTGGAAAACTCAAAGCCGAATCTGAGAAAAATGGTCTACCTGTATATGCGTTTAGCCCAAAAAATAATCCGTCTGGTGCGCCAAGAACAGCGGTAGGTTATACAATTGGTGCCACATTGGGTATTTTTTCAAAATTAGGCTTTTTAGATTTTTCTAATAACGATGCGAAAGACGCATACAATTACATGCGAAATTTTACTGCAGCAATTCAAAAAGATGAAAAAATGCCGAATCAGGTCGCACAAAAAATTCTTGGAAGAATCCCAATTTTTATTTCAGCCGAACACTTAACCGCAGGGGCACATATTTGGAGAAACTTTTTAAATGAAACTTCCAAGCATGTTGGCTTTACTTATGAAATTCCAAATATGAATCATCATTTTTTAGACGGGCTTTTCTTTCCACGACAGTTAAAAGACGATTTTATTTTTATATTTGTAAATTCAAAACACTATTCAGAAGACATAAAGAAGCGATTCGAAATTACACGTGAACTTACAAAAAAGGCCGGAATGCTCGATGTTTCTATAACCCTTGGTGGGCGAGGTAAATTAAACGAACTTCTTGAATTAATCGTTATTGGTAGTCTCATAAGCTTTAACGTTGCCGGTTATCACAAGGCTGATCCTTCTACAAATGAAATGGTCGATTACTTAAAATCGGCTTTAGCAAAACGCAAATAGCGTCGTTTCTGCCCTCGCTTTTAGGCGAATTTAAATTGACTTCCAATATAGACCTAATAGACTCTTCCAGTTTCGAACGCAGTGAGAAATCTTCTTTCGTATTCAATGTACACTACAAATGATTGCCGCTTTCATTGAATTGCTGCAGGCCCATAGGTCAGCGGTTTTATGAAGGAGGCAAATTCTGGTTTCACATACCACAAGAGGCGATAACTCTCATAGCTCCTTGAGATCTGATTTATACCTGGCTGCACAATGCTTGAGCAAGCTTTTCGCTTACCTTAAGCTCATTCATTGTGCAGTTTTTTGTTTTATTCGCAGAAATTTCGTCTTTGACAATCCAAAAATTGATACTATACTTTGCGCAACAAAGGAGCCAAAGCATTAGAACCCCCTTTGTGAAAGCTTTTATCAACCTTGTGTGTGTATGAAGGAGAGAAAAATGGGCGGTAAAGTTGCTAATTTTGTTCACAAAGCTTCGCATAAAATTTTCGCGATGCTGCCAGTGCTTCTTAGGTTTAGTGTCGGACCTTGTCCGTGCACATGTGCCAAATGCCGCACAGATGGTCACTGTGAGAGAGGCATCTGCACTTACAGAAGCAGTTAGCCAATTGGGTTTGACCAAAAATCCGGGGTGTCGGAATTATTTTTTCATCGACATATAAGACACCTCGGATTGCTTTTATTTCCACCTTTAGGTACTCAAGCCAAATTATCTTTTTATATCTTTGAGGCAAAGAGAGGGGAAGGGGAATGCTTCTTATTCGTTTTGTCCGCAGAATTGTGCGTGGCGGCTGTTGGTGCCGATGCGACGGATGCACAGGGAAAAACGGTCTGGGCCATTGTCGCGACAGGTACACGAAAGGCTGCTGGTATGGTACTTAATAATGTGTGAAAGCCGCAAAAGAGCGCAAGTAATTTAGAAAAGGATATTCCTGTCTAAACGAAAGCGCTCTGTTTTTTATCTCACAAACTTCATAATTTCATCGCGAGCCTCTTTGGTTTTTACACTTTCAAGCCATTTTGCGGAAGGTTTATGATGTTTTTCTGTAATAATTTCAACGGTATCTCCACTTTTTAATTTCGTGCACAATGAAACCAATTTATGGTTTACCTTAGCCATTGCACATTTATCTCCAATTTGGGTGTGAACTGCATAGGCAAAATCAACCGGTGTCGCATCTTTTGGCAGAGTAATCAAATCGCTTTTCGGAGTAAACACAAAAATTGTGTCTTCAAAAAGCTTAATCTGGCTACCAGAGGCAAGTGTCGTTTGAATTCCGTCTTTTAAGCTAATCAAGTTCTTTATCCAGTCGGTTGATTGTTTTTTGTCAGAACCCTTTTGGTATTTGTAAGAAAAATGAGAAGCTGATCCATATTCATTTAATTCGTGCATTTCAAAAGTACGAATTTGAATTTCGCATGAAACATCAGGTTTTAACCAGATGGCGGTTTGCAATGTTTTATAACCATTTGGTTTAGGGTGCGCAATATAGTCGTCGAATTCGCTTATAATCATTGGCCATTCCGATTGAATGTAGGCTAGGGTGGAGTAGCAGATTTTTTCATCGCTAACTAAAATGCGGATTCCCAATAAATCATATAAACCACCGATATCATCGATAGAATTGATATCGCCCTTTTTCGCTTTATATAAAGCTTTTTCGTTTGCCGAGAATATGCTTTTTTTTCTGAAAGATATTTCAAAATTCTGGTCTCCTTGTGATTTTAGAAATTCAGCAATTTTATGTTTTGCCAGAATTAAATCATGTTCGGCGTGTTTAAACTTGTGTTCCAAAAACTTTTCTATAAATCTATATCTTTCTGGTTCTAGAATTTTTAAAGATTCATTTTCCAGTTCGCGTGTAAACGCATAAATTCCTACAGCTTTTGCGATTGGGGCAAAAACATGTAGTGAGTTTTTTGCAATCCACTCACGTTCTTTTGCATTAAACCCCGTTGCAGTTTTTATGTTGTCTACGCGATCGGCGAGACGAACAATTAGCGTACGAATGTCCCTAGAAAGTTGAATAAAAAGCTTATGAAGATTTGCAATACGGTCGCTAGATCGATCTTCAGAAATTGGAATAGGTGTTTTACTAATTTCGTCTAGGTTTATTAATAATGTAGCGATCTCTTCAGAAAATTCTCTCTTAATTTCGTCTATTGTCAAAAAATCTAAGCTAGCGTGTAAAACAGCAACGACTAGTGTAGTTTCGTCATTAATTCCTGCATCTTCAAGATATTTTTTAACACGCATTACATGATTAATATAAGGTTCACCATTACGGCGCTTTTGTCCTTCGTGTGTGATTGTGGCATATTGAATTGCTTTGTCTAATAACGTTTGTGTTTCCACTTAGGGTGAAGTTAGTCTCAGCGTTCGCTTGTAGGGTTTTGGTCTAGAAGAGAAAGCTAAGGTTAGCTCTTCTAAATACTAAGGGCAATAACATTTGGCATCTGTTCTAAATCGTTATGATTTTTTACAGATAATTCTTTTTGTGGCTCAACTTCGCCAGCTCCAATTTCTTTTAAAAAGTCGTCGAGTGTTGCTAATTTGTCAAATGTTGCTGAATGCTTAGGAGTTTTGTAGTGCATTGGAATAGTTACAGCAGGTTCAATGCTTTCTATCACTTCAATTGCTTCTTTAGGTGAAACTGTATATTCTCCGCCAACTGGTGTTAATAGAATGTCGATATTTTCTAATTGTTCTAATTGGTCGCTTTCTAGTTGGTGACCAAGGTCTCCGACATGTGCGATACGGGCTTCCATAAAGTCAAAAACAAAAATAGTGTTAGGGCCACGTTCTGCACCTTTTTTATTATCGTGATAACTTTTGATTCCGAATATTCTTAAACCTTTAACTTCGTATTCGCCGGGGGTATCTAATAAAACATAATTTTCGCGCTGTTCACCTTCGATATTATCGATTGCATCGTGGTCACCATGGTGATGGCTTAATGTAACAACGTCTGCTTCTTGCTTAGGGTAATTTAATCCGACTTCTTTTGAATTGAATGGATCTGTTATAACTGTAATTTCTTCACCAAATTGTGTTTTTCCTGTGATCTTAAAACTTGAGTGTCCGAGATATTTGATCTTCATCGCAGAACCATTATAACCACTGCGCTTCGCTACGTCTAGCAATTTTAATAAGTGAAATATTCAAATGTATAGGAATAATGATCCATAGCTCTTTTATATATTCTGTGTATAATTTTGCTACTTTTGGCGGGAACATATTCTACGAAGGAGAATGTCAATATGAAACTGATTTCTGACAGTATTCTGCGGCCAGATTTGTATCCGAAGTTTGAAGATCGAAGCCGAAAGGCAATGATCGTATATGCCAAGATTAATGGATTGGTATTGTCTTTCGATGAGCTGTTTTCAACGCTTGTCGAAATGGGGGCGCTTCCCAATAATTTCTGGGGACGAATCAGGTTACAGCTGCTTATTATGCGGGGAATGAGTCTACAAGATGGATCCCACTTCGTTTTTGTCGAAAGTACTGGCCTATTCGGGCATAAGAAGTACAGCCTAATTGCAACATTCCCAGGGGAGTTGGAGTAGGCGAAAAAGGGTTAGGAACTTTATTTCTAAAATAATTTTCTAACCCTGAAGTTTTTAAGCAACTGCGTCTTCGAAATATCTTCCTTTAACGAGCCATAAAATCGGCATTGTTATTATCAAACTGGCTGCTACTAAATAAATCTCTTTAGAATCGTATAAAGCTGAGTACAGATAGAAACATGGACCAATAATTATTAGATGGGACAAAACGGTTCCAACTAAAAATTTGCGATAACTCATTTTAATAAGTCCGGCTCCATAAGAAACTGCTTCAACTAAAACGCCAGCGCCAAGAAGGCGAAGCACAAACAAGGCTTCGAGTTCGCGGCCTTTTTTGATTTTTAGCTTGTCGGTTTGCGCAGCAAATTCTTCTCCAAAAACTTTTGCTAAAAATTGGCGACCATGCACTCTGCCGAAGTAATAAGCTATCGAACATCCAATAATTGTTCCGACCAAATCACAAAAATATGCCCAATGAAGACCAACAAGCGGAATAATTGCAATCGAAGCCAAACCGCCGGGAAGGGGAGGCCAAATAATTCCAATTGCCTTTAAAAGAATAACTGTAATTACTAATGCGATAAGATTTTCCATACACCAGGCTGCGATGACATGAAAATATGGAGAATTCAAAAACCACATATAAATTAGGAAAGATGCTGCAAAAGCGAATGCTGTAACGATCATTCCAGGTGTGATTTTGAGTTTAAAGGGGAGGGTCCGGCTCATAGGTTCAACCTTATTATTGTATCAGATTATATTGGTGGCCGTGTTGCACCGGCACCCCAATCTGTAATGCTCGCTAAGCTTGCTCGCAAACAGCTTGGTGCCGGAGGAGAGACTCGAACTCTCACTCCTCGCGGAACACGATTTTGAGTCGTGCGCGTCTACCATTCCGCCACTCCGGCACATTATATTTAAATTGAAGTCTGCGTGGCGCATTCGCTTCGCGAAAGAGACCACTCCGGCACAAATTTTTTGACGGAGTAGGGAGCTTTAGCTCGCGCTCTCCGGCCAGTAATAAATCAGCGGCGAGTTTACGCCCTAAGGCTTCATCCTCCCCGCAGTGCTAATTATACACAAGAGAGTATAATATTGCTGCTTAGCGAATCGGAAATACTCTTAGAAAGGGCGTTTTATGACCGACACGTTTTATGATGATGTAGAGAAAGTTTCGAAAGAGGCGAGAATTCGGTCACTTATTGGCAAGATCAATGATAAATTGCCCGAAATCGATGCCCGTATCGCAGGCAATACTCCTGCAAGTAACCGAGAAGCGGCAATAAAAGTTGTTAATGATCTGGTTGCTTTCATTGATGGCATAGCGCCTAACAAGCTCGCAGCCTGCGTAGAGGGTGATTACACGACCCCTCCTCCGAATGGTGATCGCTCGGTTACAGTTTATGTTATGCACAAGCTCTCGGAGAAGACTCTGCCGCAATGTTGGGGAGTAACGGTTGATGGATCTATTCTTCCATCTCCCTTTGATAACGAACAGATCGCACAAAGCATCTTTTCAAATCTCGAGATGCTAATCTAAACCCGGCCCAAACTCGCAGCTTGGCTTCGTCTAGCACAGACAAAACGAAGCCAAGCTGCACATCTTTCACAAACTTTTTATCATATTAGATAGCTTCTCAGTTATATCTAGTCTTGTTCGTGGATTAGTAGGATTTCCCTCTAAATTTGGAATTTCAAGCTCGGTAGCCAAATTAATAATAGGCCCAAGATCTGTATGTTTATCTCCATCAATCGATAAAAGTGAAGTTACAAAATATGGATATAACATATATCCTAAAGAACCTTTTTCATATTGTTCCATAAGAAATTTTAAGTATTCCACAATTCTCCAATATCTATCTTGTTCATTTGAAGTATTTTTAATTGCAGACCATTTCTGATCTATGGCTTTATTCAGTTTTTCAAAATCAAGTATTGGATGCATTGCTTAATTATAGTAGAACATTGTTGTATAAATCATCTTTGCATAGTAAGTTATAGAAAGACTTAGATTAGATATGGCAGAAAACGATAACCCAAAATTAAAACTCCAACCTCAAAACATCGAAGCAGAAAAAGCCGTAATTGGTTCAGTACTTCTTGATAAAGACGCAATTATAAAGGTTGCAGAATTTCTTGAGCCGTCACATTTTTATGACGAAAAACACAGAATTATTTACGAAATAATCACAGAGTTGTTTGAAGACCGCGAACCTATTGATATTGTTACTGTTCCAGATCGCTTAAAGAAAAAAGGCGAGTTAAAAAAGGTTGGTGGAGTAGCATATATTACTGAACTTCTAAATCAAACTCCGTCTGCAAGTAATATCGAAAGTTATGGACGTTTAATTCGCGATGCGTACATTCGCCGAAAATTAATTCAGGTAGCAGGTGAGTTGGGCGAACTTGGATTTAACGAAGGTGAGCCCGTCGATAACGTTTTAGATACAGCCGAACAAAAACTTTTTGCTATTGCCGACACAAATATTCGCGGCGAGTTTGTTTCTTTGCGTAAGGCATTAGAAGAAAACTTTGACATGCTCGATGAGCTTTATCGAAACAAAGGACAAATGCGTGGGGTTCCAACCGGATTCAAAACTCTTGATAGTAAATTAAACGGATTTCGCCCGTCAAACTTAGTTATTTTGGCAGCGCGTCCGTCTGTCGGTAAGTCGGCATTATTATTGAACGTTGCTCAGTACGCTGCGGTTCACCATAAAACTCCGATTGCAATATTTTCATTAGAAATGTCTGTCGACGAACTTGTAACTCGTATGGTCGCCGCACAATCAAATATCGACTCGTTCAAAATCACAACCGGTCAACTAAGCGACGACGAACTCGCCGCATATGGAGAAGCCCAGGGAGTTTTGGGCGACGCCCCAATATTTATCGACGATACTCCGTCAATTACGATTATGGAGCTTCGTACAAAAGCCCGTCGTTTACACGTCGAACACGGAATTCAAATGATTATCGTCGACTACTTGCAGCTTATGCGTGGTCGAAATATCGATAACCGTGTGCTTGAAGTCTCTGAAATTTCATGGGGATTAAAAGCTTTGGCTCGTGAACTAAAAATTCCTGTAATCGCTGCCGCGCAGCTAAGTCGTGCCGTCGAACAACGCGGAACCAGAGTTCCTCAACTAAGTGATTTGCGCGAATCGGGCTCTATCGAGCAAGACGCCGACGTTGTCATGTTTTTATATAGACCCGACGAAGAAAATCGAAATGAGGTTAACCTCGCAATTGCAAAACATCGTAACGGACCAACCGCGACAATTCCATTGTTCTTTAGAGGCGAACGTACAAGGTTTTACGAGCAGACGAATAGGGAGGATAGTTAAGAACGTTTTTTGGGTTTTGTCTCTACAACAATTGGAGTTTCTAAATCTTCTGGTTTTACGGGAACAACAAACATAGGTTTTTGCTTATGTGGACTTGTAATATGATTCTTATCATCTCCATTAAATAGACTTTCATCTAGGACATAAACATAGCCATTTGTTTATTTAATAGCTACAATTAAGTTATGAGAATCGCTGATAGGAAATTTACACAACTATTCTTAGTTCCAGCACTTTTAGTTCCTACTATAAGAATTTTGCCAGAAAGCTGGCCATATGAAGTGAAATTCTTATTATTTGGATCTCTCCTTGGATGGTTTTTAGCACTCATGGTTGTGAAATATATATTGGGCAGAGAAGAATATCACGCCGCAGAGAAAAAACAAAAACAAGCTTATAAAGACCTTTTTAAATAAAAAAAAGGGCACACAGCATCCGATATACATTGGATGTGTGCGCCCAATCGCTAACGTATAGAAGTTGTAGTTTCCACAAACAGCCATACCCATTCTTCTTTATCCGGAATAGGTATATGAATCATGAAGAACGCCCTCTTGTTATCCTGATGGATTATCTGGACGGTGAAGCTAGGAATGGACTTTCTGGTCCAACCTTCTGGAACTTTCAGCGTGCGATAGAACATTCCATCGGCGTCTTCGAGTTCGAATCCAGCCGCGATTAGCATTGGCTTCGAATCAACGATTCCACTACTCGCAAGAATTAGTTTGGGGAGCAACCAAGGGTCGCTCGCTGCTAATTCTCTTAATTTAGACAACTCGGCAGTGCTGAACAACGGGTTCGGGTTATGTTCCCGACTTATGGCACCAAACATATCATCGCTCACTGTTGTTCCTTTCTCTATCCAAAAATAATAAGGCAGTTTTCATCGTTCTGAAAAGGACTGTAACTTACAGCGAATACTAACTCACCAGTTTCATCAAGCACAACGTTGGTTGCTGCCACGCGTGTTTCAATCGTCCAGCCATCAGGCGTTTTGATCGCTCTGTAGTGGAATGCATCAACATCTGCAAGAACAAATCCGAGTGCATAAAGTATGATCCTAGAATCGATAGGTCCCTGGTCAGTTATTATCTGACTAGGAAGAATCCATGATTTGGCGTCTCTTACTGCAAATGCAAGGTTAGGTGTGTTAATCACTAAAGTGCTGCCTTTCTTGTTTGTAAACCTACGATAGCGGTGTAATTATATTGATAGACCTATATTAGTCAATACTATCGGGTGAGACTGTTGTTTTGTTTCTATGCTAGAATAATCCCGTCAAATAGTTAAAATCCCTAAAAAATATGATCGTCACATCAGACCTACGCAAAGGAACAGTATTTATGCATGAGGGCAAACCTCTTCGTGTGCTCGAATATGCCCACATTAAAATGTCCCGTGGTGGTGCTGTTATCAAGCTAAAAGTTCAGGAACTGTTGTCAGGTGCAATTAAAGACGTTTCGCTTCCGAATGGGGGTAGGGTAGAAGAAGCCGATGTTACCAACAAAAACATGCAGTTTTTGTATAACGATGGCGAATACCTCAACTTTATGGACAACACCGATTATTCTCAAGTCCAGCTTCCTGTAAGCGCAGCCGAATATGAAGCAAAATTCTTAGTCGAAGGTAAAGATTTTCAGGTTACTTTTTATGACCAAAATCCAATCGCTATAGTATTGCCTGTCGGAATGTATTTCAAAGTTACTGAAGCTGATCCCGCAGTAAAAGGGAACACTTCAAATAACGCACTAAAAGAGATAACTTTAGAAAACGGATTAAAACTTCAAGCTCCTATGTTTATAAAACCTGGAGATGTTGTTAAGATAAATACAACGACCGGCGAATACGTCGAACGCGGTCAGCAAAATAGGGAATAACCTCAAAAAGTGGGGTTCCCGCTAAAAAATGATTAATCCCGAATACATTACAATTGCATTCACTTCAGTCGCATTTTTATTATTTGCCTTTTTATTTTGGCGCGATGCCACTTCTGAAGGTTTTAGTTCGGAAAAAATCCTCGATTCGTTTTTCATAATTTTATTAGGCGGAATTTTAGGCGGAAAAATACTTTTTCATACATTCAGCTATGACTTTTTTCGCTATCAAATATGGACTGCTCCACTTACTTTAGAAGGAGTTTTAATTGGCGGAGCAATTGCGGCTTTTTTTGTTGCCCGCAAAAATAAATGGGACGGCTGGAAGGTAGGCGACATGATCGCCCCGGCGCTCGCAATATTTCAAGCCATTTTATTTTTGGGAATCTGGGTGCGTGTTCCACAGCTTGAATATTTATTAATATTTATCGGATTCATGTTTTTATACTTCTTAATTCGTTTTCTTAAAAAAGGTTTTTCATTGGGAACCAGCGCGAGTTATTTTCAATTGAAACGATTAAACAAATTAACCTTCACCGGAGGCCTCTTTGCCCTTTACTTGACCGGCTCAAGCCTCATTGCTATGCTGTTTTTGGTAACCCACATTAACACGCAATCGTGGTTTTGGTGGTTCCAATTTTTATTTTATTTCATAATTTTTGTGATGGCCTGGATACTTATTTTCCGCCAAGCACGAATACAAGGAATCTTCATGTCAAACTTTCTCGATGGACTCAAATCAATGTTATCTGGACGCAAAAAAGAACTTGCTAAAGAAGCAAGACATTTAGAAAAGAATGATCCGTTTATGCAAGAAGCTGGTCAGCCACAAGGTCGTGTTCAAGATGAAGACGGCGAAGAACTTCAGGAACAAATGTTGCATAACGACAACGAAGCTATGAGAGCCGATGTCGCCGAAGAAATGGAAGAAATAGACGATACTTTAAAATCTATGAAAGAAGGCACATACGGAAAATGCCAAAATTGTGGTAGACCAATTAGCAAAGAACGCCTAGAAGCATATCCGACAGCCAAATATTGTATAGACTGCGCTGCGAAAATGGGTGAGAATTAAGCCTATAATCCTGTTAAAATAGCAGCATGGAAATTCCCATAATATACGAAGACGAGCATTTGCTTGTAATTAATAAACCAGCTGGAATAGTTGTAAATAACGCCGAAACCCAGAAAGATAACTTAACCATTCAAAAGTGGGTAGGGGAGAAGTACCCGGAAATCTTTAGCGAAAAATCAGATGATATCGATAGCTTTTATGGCAGAAACGGAATCGTTCATCGTATCGACAAAGAAACTTCAGGTGTTTTAATAATTGCAAAAACCAAAGAAAGTTTCGAAAAACTTCAGGCTCAATTTAAAGACCGCGAAGTCGGTAAAAAATACTTAGCCTGGGTATATGGAAAATTCGTTACGGACCAAATTGATAAAGAAATCACGGTTAATGCTCCAATCGCACGAAACCCAAAAAGACGAGAAAAATTTGCAGTTGTCGAAGACGGCAAAGAGGCCGAAACAGTTTTTAGACTAAAGAAGACTATTATGTCCAAAGAAGGCGAGCCAGTATCTTTGATTGAATGCGAACCCCATACCGGCCGAACACACCAGATTCGTGTTCACTTAACAGCATTAGGGTTTCCGGTTGTCGGGGATAAATTGTATTCAGGCAAAAAACATGTGAGACGCGATAAAAATGTTTACGAACGCCAGTACTTACACGCTTCAGAAATTGAATTCGAGCACCCAATTACCGGCGAAACTCTAAAATTAAAGGCTGAACTTCCAGAAGATATGGAAAACCTTTCAGCTTAAATTAAATTTCAAATTGGAAAATAAAAGATTCGAGGAGCTGAACAGAGTTATAGATGAGAGAGGCTCATCTTAACCTAGCTGTTCAGCATCCTCGGGAAGAAAACAATTCGACCGATACCGCAGACTTTTAACTTCACACACTTTGTGGCCTACCGACTGCCTGGCTAGCGCGATAGGGTAAAACACTTTGCCCCGCTATGATCTGCACTTTTGCAGATCCGATCACCGAGATCTAGAAACCGCTTAAAAAGTATCGGTCAAATACTTCCTGTTTAAATTCCTAGAATTAAAAATTCAAACAGCAAATATCCAGTGATTCTTTGGTGATGAAAATATTACCATAGTAGAGGGCTTTTTCAATAGATGTAAAACTCGCATGGGCAAAATGATGATAAAACTATCAGTTTGCCCATGCTTGCAGTGGGGTTGGAGATGCTGCATCGATGGAATGAAGCTATGCCGGTCGCATAAGCTGACAAATACCTATTTGGATTCCCAAACGTTCGCACACTAATTAGGCGTCAGTCTTTTGACATCTCCACAAAATGTATTCTAGCTTCAAAAAATAAAATTGAAAGAGGAAAACTCAATTTTCTCTGATAAACTTTACTAAGATACTGCCCATGACAACATTTATAGAAATCAGTTTAATACTCGCATTTGCCGCTGCAGTCTCTGCTGTTATGCGCGGTCTAAGACAGCCACTTATTATCGGATACATAATCACAGGATTAATTGTTGGCCCTTATGCATTTGATTTAATTAAAAATCCGGAAAATTTAGAAATCTTTTCACAATTCGGAATTTCGTTGTTACTTTTTATTGTCGGTTTAAATTTAAGCCCGCGAATAATAAAAGAAGTAGGGAGGGTTGCCGCAATTACAGGTGTAGGCCAGGTAGTTTTTACATCGGCAATAGGTTTTGGAATATGCCTGCTACTTGGGTTTACCCATGTGGAAGCAGTTTATATTGCTGTTGCGCTAACTTTTAGTAGCACGATTATTGTTTTAAAACTTTTGTCGGATAAAGGCGATCTAGAAAAATTATACGGAAAGATCTCAGTCGGATTTCTTTTAATTCAAGACGTTATTGCAACTGCAATTCTAATTTTTATTTCGGCATTTTCATTAGGATCAAGCACTTCAGAAGTCTTGGTACAACTTTTATGGAAAGGCTTTTTGATTGTTGCAGTTCTATTTCTGATTATCAAATTTGTTTTTCCTTTTATTACAAAATTCTTTGCAAAGTCTCAGGAATTTTTATTTTTATTTTCATTAGCATGGGGAATGGGGCTCGCTTCTATTTTCGCAACGATCGGATTTTCTTTAGAAATAGGCGCCCTTGTTGCCGGAATTTGCCTCGCGCTATTTCCATATAACTTCGAAATCGCTGCTAAAATGCGACCACTTCGCGACTTTTTTATAATCATATTCTTCATAGCGCTCGGCTCTCATCTAACTCTCGACAGCATAAACCAAGTAATAGTACCTGCGATTGTCTTTTCATTATTTGTATTAGTCGGAAATCCATTAATTATGATGTTTTTAATGAAGACTCTTGGTTACAACAAAAAAGTCGGATTTTACGCAGGTTTAACCGTTGCCCAAATCAGCGAGTTTTCAATAATTTTAGTCGGGGTAGGGCAGAAGATGGGGCACATCGACCAACGTATAACTTCGCTTGTCACAATGGTTGGTTTAATAACAATCGCGGCATCATCGTATTTAATTACATTCTCAGATAAGTTGTATCCGGTTTTAATTCCATATTTAAAGTTTTTTAGCGCCGAAAATAAAGCAAATAAAGCTATGAATTTCGAAAATTACGACCTCGTGCTTTTCGGATACAACCGTATCGGGTTCGACTTTCTAGAAGTATTTAAAAAATTAAATAAATCTCACCTGGTCATCGACTACGACCCGGAAGTAATTACAAAATTAACCAATGCAGGAATTAAAAATAAATATGGAGATGCAGGTGATCCGGAATTTATAGACGATATAAATCTGGCAGAACTTAAAATGGCAATTTCTACAATCCCAGATTATGAATTAAATGCTTCGCTAATCAGAAAAATTCGAAGCGTGAATAGCGATTGTGTGATTTTGGTAGTGTCACATCACATTACAGATACTTACCAGTTATACGAACTTGGGGCCAGTTATGTTGTAATGCCACACTTTTTAGGTGGAAAATATGCGTCTGCGCTTGTATATAAAAATCAATTTGATTTAGAAAAATATTCCGAAGATAAAGAAAAACACATTAATAATTTAAAGAAGAGAACAGATTTAGGTCAGGACCATCCAAGAATTTCCACATGACGTTAACTTCATATTATGCCATGCAAAATAGGTCAGAGTCTGATATTATAATTTATAGCCGAAGCACTTAGTGTTTCTGTTTTGTGTTTGTTTCTCATAGGACAGGGTCGATTTTAAAAAAATGCCCAAAGCAAAGGTTTTTTATAAGCCTAGAAAAAAGAAGACACCTGTTAAAGCGAAAGGCAAATTAATTGCCAGAAAAGTAAAACGAAAGTTAAAACTTTTTGCATTCGCTTTTTTTGCGATTGGCATTACCGCTCTAGTATTAACCGGAGTCTCTGCATACAAATTTATTAATGCTCCATTTTCTGGAGCTGCTAATGGCTCAGAAGTTATTGACGCAGATGCAATTTGGAAAGCTGACGAAACAAACATCCTTCTACTTCATGTAAACGATTTAAATAGTAAATCAGCTGAAATAAACGACTTATTTTTAGTGAATTTTGACGGAGCGAACAATCGTTATGCAATTTATAAAATCCCAGTAGATGAGGAAATCGATTACGCATTAAATTATGGAAAGGGAACATTGCGAAATGTATATGCACGTGGAAATCAAGACCAAGACCGTGGGATCTATTTAACTGAAAAAACAATTCTTAAGCAGCTTGCGGTAAAAATTGATGGTTATGTTGTTATAGACGAAAAAGGCTCTAAGAAGCTACTAGAAGACGTCGGAGGGGTTAATCCTGAAGACTTATCCGCTTCGCTTAGATTAAAAAATTGGCCAAAGATTCCAAGCTTAGTTTCTGATTTTAGAGATATCACTTTAACAAACCTTAAATTATCTGATTTATACAGCATCGTTACATTCATACGCGAAACATCCGAAACATCATCCAAAGTAGTTGAACTTTCAAAATATCAGTTAACCGACACAAATCTTTGGGATACTTTATGGCAAGAAAGCCAATCACTTTCTGAAATAAAGCGCGAATCGATTAAAGTTTTTGTTTTAAATGCATCTTCCAATCCTAGAATTCCAGGACTTGCTAATTGGGGTACCCGTGTCGCTCTGAACACCGGAGCGGGCGTTTTAGAAGGCGACAACTCGTTTGTCGAATTTGATGAGAACACAATCATCACCGACAACCCCGACCTCGCAACCGTTCGAAAGCTAGCTCAAACTTTAGGAATCAAAAAAATAATCCACACAAACGACATAAACAGAGACTTAGATTACAACCAACAGATCTTTAGAACAGAGGTAACCCTTGTACTGGTAAGTTCGCTGTAAATTAAGCCCTATAGTATTTTCGTACTCGGTACTGTATAATTTCCGCATCGCAAATTTAAATCTTAATATTCGAGAGGAAGAGAATCGTGGAAACAGTTCAAGGGCAGCAAACCGATTTGGTCGGCCTGCTTTGTGCCAAAGGCGAATTATATATTTGCACGAGTCCAGATTGCCGTTATTTGTTTTACACGGCAGAGAATGTGTCCATCGATGCAGTTACTTATATTCAAAAAAGTATAGCCTTGATTAGTAAGCAAGGAGAAAGGTTAATTGCCGGAGCGTTTTTTGCTGATTTTCCTCACTATGTGCGACCAGACGAGCATAGGTGGATTGGTTCTGTCGAGGTTCGTGAAGCAACCGCCGATGATGTTGCTTACATTCTTAACCATTGGGAAGAGAGGCAGAATGTCCCAGTGAAATATTGGGTGTCCGCACTTCAATTCGAGGCGCGTGCGTTGCGGAAACCAGCAATCGATTTTATCAAAGAAGTCTGCCGGAGCTTAAATCTCATTGCATCTTAACCTCGCATTTTGCGAACAACACACCGTGGGCGGAAAATATTTTCCGTTCACGGTTTTTTTATTTTTCGTTATAATTTCGACAATTAGCGCAAACATTCATGAAAGGATATGTATCATGGTCAGTGGGTCTACCTTAGACATGATTGCGTCGTTCATTGTTTTTGGACTTGGATTGGATGTCGCCGTTGGATTTGCCGCTTTAATCTGTGGTAAAAGTCTTAATTTCGAATGGTCGATTGGAAGTCTTTTTGCGTTAATCGTGGGTTCTATGGGGATGGCCCTTTATGATAGCGCAGTGGGTAATGAGGTTTCTCTTTTTGCCATGATGGCTTCCTTTGGGATAATCTTCACAGCGTGGGCAATGGGAGCAATCTTAATAAAACTTTTTGGTGATTGATATGTGCGCCCCAACTTCGCAGCCTAGCTTTCCTCTAAAAAGGAAATTAAAAGCTAGGCTGCATTTACTTTTTATATTAGCTCGGCTTATAATCTATCAATGTCTGGACATTCCAAATGGTCAACTATTAAACGTCAAAAAGGTGCTACCGATGCAAAACGAGGTCAGCTATTTACACGTCTTGGTAAAGATATAACAATTGCAGCACGGCAAGGCGGAGGAGACGCAAATGCTAATCCGACTCTTAGAACCGCTATCGAAAAAGCTCGCTCTGCAAACATGCCAAAAGATAATATTCAACGCGCAATCGACCGTGGAACAGGCAATCTTCCCGGACAACAGCTTGTAGAAGCCGTTTATGAAGGTTATGGACCAGGCGGAGTAGCACTCCTTATTAAGGCCTTAACGGATAACAAAAATCGTACAGTTGCAGAAATCAGAAATACTTTCAATAAAAATGGAGGTTCTTTAGCTGACGCAGGTTCCGTTTCTTATGTATTTAATGGCAGCGAACCAACTTTTACAATTCCATTAAGCGGAGAATCCGAAGAGAAATTTGCAGACCTATTAGAAGCCCTCGAAGATTTAGATGATGTTGTAGAAGTTTTCCACAATGCATCAAACGAAGGTTAGTTTATAAACGACTCGAGCTTATGATCCTACTTGGAATCGACCCAGGAACCGCCACAACCGGATACGGACTTATTGATACGACTAATCCTCGCAAACTTATTTCTATTGAATATGGCCAAATTAAAACTGAGACCGACCATTTAATGCCTGTTAGATTGCAAAAAATGTATAACAGCGTTATCGATTTAATTAAACGCCACGAACCCGACGCTATGGTGATTGAACGCCTATTTTTTAACACAAACGTTAATTCAGCAATAAATGTTGGGCAAGCACGTGGTGTTTATATGCTAGCAGCGGGTCTGCATAAATTACCGGTCTTTGAATATACCGCGTTAGAGGCTAAAATGGCATTAACAGGTCATGGTCGTTCTGATAAAAAAATTGTACGAAGTATGGTGGCTGAGCTTCTTGGAATAAAAACCCAAATAAAACCAATTGATGCTTCAGATGCTTTAGCTATGGCTTTGTGCCATGTAATTAAATCTGGCCATATAGGCAAATAAAAATGGTATTAACAAAAAAACTCGCATATATTTTAATCTCGGCAATATACTCAGGCTCAGTTGCAGCTGCATATTTATTTTTACAAACAGACGATCATAAATACTTGATATGGGGACTCGCAGTCGTTTTACTTATTCTAGTAAACTTTCTTTTCTTAAGAGTTTACGGATACACAAGTCAGCTCAAATCTAAATTAATATTCGTTTCTATCGTTATTTTCTTTGCATACTTTTTATTGTGGTTCTTTCCAACATTAGGTTCTTATAGTCGGATTGTTTATATCATTGCATCGGCGGTTGGTTTATACATGTTATTATTGGCGGTTAATGTTTATGTGGTTTCAGAACGTCGCGAGGACTCCATACCTCTTTTACAGCCTGCAAAAGTTATTACATATCTTGCTTTTGTTGTAACAGTTTTCTTGGCTTCAACAATCATATATAAAATAGAATTATTTACGGCGTATCCAACTTATAATCTTATTTTAAAAATAATTTTATTTGGAATATTTTATTCAGTTTTATTTAAAAACACTTCATGGGTTTTTATTAGTGAAGGCGGAGTAGGGGGAGAAGCTTTTAACAACGAGGATTTACAATTACTACATAGGCTCCAGATTTTTACTGTAGTATGTTTAACCCAATTTTCGGTGGTGTTAATGTTCTTTCCATTCGAGGCTTTTGGCCGTGCGGTAATTCTTGGAGGGACTGTTTATTATATAAATACATTTATTCAGAATTATCTGGCTCACAAGGTTAATCTAAGGTTTTTACTAGAAGTAATTGGAGCATTAACGGTTATTTATATTCTTGTTTATTTTACGTAGCTTTCACAAAATAGGGAATTTTACCTACGCAAAATTAAAATAAATCCCGCAATATCAACTAAATTTAACGTTTTAAATATGCAGGAGAGGGGAGAAGGAAGAAAAGCGACGTCAAAAACTATAGGGTATGTTTGTCATAGTTTTGACCCGAAATACTATCGGGTGCTTTGTCATAGTTTGGCAAACTATAGGATCTATTGCTGGATACAGGCAATCTGTGGATAACTTGAGCTTTTTTATACTCAGCTGCAATTAGGGGCTAAATAGCATTAGTAATTACATTTAAATTAAATTTAATTCAATATATTAATGGGGAATTTCCTGGAATTTAATTCGAATTAATTACTTATTTCCCTGTTTAATTAGAAACTTATAAATTTGGCTACTTTGTGCTTACTTAGATTTTCTCCCTAGGCGTGACGTCGTAAAAGATACAAATTACGACGAGTTACAGGCAGCCTTTTGTGCTCCCTACTATTGCGAAAATAGCTTGAAATCAACGGGTTTTTTATTTCGCATTAATTCCCTTTTAATATGATTTAATTAAAATTCTTCCGCTCTACCTATTCTTTCCTGTATTTTTTGATTATTTTGTATATGTGGCTTGTCCTTGTATGGCCATATCCAGATCTGTTTTGGTGCTGCAAAGCCTATCTAAGAGTGCTAAGCTTTAAAAACCCGCATGAAATCAGCATTTTTCGGTGATACGCATTTAAATGCGTTTTAAGGCATTTTGCCTTTTAAGATGGTTCAAGTTACTTTTATTCAAGACTCGTTTACTTACCTGACACTGGGTAATTAAGAAAACCAGTGTAAAAGATGTCGACATAATTGAAGCCGCCCGTTTAAGGGCTTTTAAGAACTCATCACCGAACGCTTTTAAGTGCAAACATGATTATCCTTGACGAGCTTCGTCCATCGTCGTATGTTTGATCTAATGTCCTCTAATGTATCATCTATCTCATCTTTCAATACTGAATCGAATTTCAAAAGTCCAAAAGCTGAAAAGTCATCTGAAAGTCGCAAATCTACAAAACTTGGAATTTTGATAAATGACTTTTTACAATATTGCGAAATCGAAAAAAACTTATCACAAGGAACAATCAAGATGTATCATTTCTATCTATTTCAATTTGACCATTGGCTTTCTGATCAATACGGATCAGACGTCGTAAGTTATGAATCGATTACTCCTGAAACAGTAAAAGATTTTAGGGTATACCTAAACCGAAAACTCAGTGATAAAAGTAACCTTCCCCTACGCCGCAATACACAAAATAGATATCTGACTGCACTTCGTTCATTTTTAAGATATTTAATTGTAATTAGAAATTTCGACTCTGCCCTATCGCCAGATAAAGTATTGCTTGGAAAATCAGACCCTCGTGTTCCTAAATACTTAAATGAAGATCAAGTTGAAGATCTTGTTCAAGTTCAAGACTTGAATAAAAAGAGCGGTTTACGCGATCGCGCTATTCTGGAAACACTTTTTAGCACAGGCTTACGTATTAGCGAACTTATTAATTTAAACGTTAACGATTTAAATGATAAAGTTCTAGAACGCCGCGAATTTTCTGTTATCGGAAAAGGCCGCAAAGTTCGAACTGTTTATTTATCCCAGTCAGCAGTTAAATATATCAAACAATACTTAGCTACACGACGCGATAATTTTGAGCCATTGTTTATTAGGTATAGCGGAAAGTTAATGGATGAAGACGACGCCGAAGGTAAATCATTAAGATTAACCCCAAGATCTGTCCAGCGTATGATCAAAAAATATGCACTAATGGCCGGATTACCAGTTAATGTGACTCCTCACGTTTTGCGCCATTCGTTTGCTACTGACTTGTTGATTGCTGGAGCTGATTTAAGATCGGTACAAGAATTGCTTGGTCACTCTGATGTTTCTACAACACAGATTTACACTCATATAACCAATAAGCAATTAAAAGAAGTCCACGAGAAATTTCACACTAAGAGATAAAAACTGAAGAAATTGAAAGGCTGCTTAGACACACTTTGGGACCACTTTGTGAGTGATTGTTCAGTGCGTCTAAGCAGGTGCTGCGAGCTAAACCAGCGCTACGTCTTGCAGTTGAATCAGCATCAGCGCGGCTTTGTTGTCGAGCGGCACAAAGATCAGCGGGCTTGAACCTTCGGGGCAAAGTTCAGGTTGGCAATGCCAGGCAAAGCCTTTAAAGTCAAAGAAAACGTTCTGGAAGTAGGTTACCCTCAAGAACGCTGTAATGTTCGGGACACTCTCTGAGCGCCCAACAAGGTACAGGCTTAATTGTTCGGCACGATCCAGGTCATGCCCGGGCCAGCTTCGACCGGCGCGGTCATATTGAATGAGCGGAACTTCAATTTCATTTTCCATAACTTTGCCGCCGATCGGCTTCGTCGATTTGATGTTGATGCTAAGCCGACTGGTAGCTTGATCTTTCTTCAGATTCACCACGGCGGTCTCAAGGCACGTGAGGTTGCCACGAACTTGAGAAATGGTTTCCACTGGGATTTGCCTTACTTGGTAATCCATTTTCTGAGTCCTTTAGGTGTTGTTGAAAAGTTCTATTGTTCTACGCTTGTAGAGTTGGGATGATTATAGGGATTTTATGAGCACAGATCAATATGAGCTAAACTTCAATAATACTTAAAGTATTGTTCGCCTCTGGAACTCCAACGTTATTTCCAAAAATGACGATAAGTCTGTCTCCGTTAAAAATTAACGAGCGGTCTGTTAATTCTTTAATAGCTGCTCTGGTATTTTCTACCGGATCTTGGCTCAAATTTAAATTGAATGGTCGTACTCCAAAACTCAAAGCTAGTTTATTTACTGACTCAGGGTTTCTCGAGAAAGCATAAATTGGAAGTGGAGATCTGAATCTTGATAATACTCGGGCTGATTTTCCTGATTCTGTGAAAACAATATATCCTTTAACGCCTTCGCCCTCTGTAGGTTTTATACGGCTAAACTGCACGGAAGATTCAATTATTATTTCTTCGAATGATTTTGTAGTATGCATAATTGCCAAGTCAGGTTCTGATCCTTCATTGTAACGGGCAATTTTTGCCATTGTATTAACTGCTTTAATCGGATGATCTCCTGTTGCTGATTCTTCAGAAAGCATTAAGGCATCGGTTCTATCAAATACTGAATTTGCGATATCAGCAACTTCTGCACGTGATGGAATTGCATTTTTAACCATGCTCAATAACATTTGTGTTGCGACAATAACAGGTTTTGCTTGTTCGCGACAAAGTTTGATCATCTGCTTTTGAATTTTAGGAACTCTCTCAATTGGAATTTCAACACCAAGATCGCCGCGTGCAACCATTATTGCATCAGACGCATCAATAATTCCTTCAAGGTTTTCTATCGCTTTTAATGTTTCAATTTTTGCAATAATTGCTTGTGTACCATTGTTATCAATTAAAAATTGACGTAACGTCGCAATATCATGGTTATCTCTAACAAATGACAAAGCTATAAAATCTACATTTTGTTCGATAGAGAATTTAATGTCTGCGATATCTTTTTCGTTTAGAGTTGGAACTTTTACTGTAGCCTGTGGAATACTAATCGATTTGCGGTTTCCCAAAGTTCCCCCGCCCCGCACAGTTGCACGTACATATTTATCAAAAATTTCTAAAATTTCTAATTCGATTTTTCCGTCGTCAATAAATATTTCATCATTAATATCTAGGTCATCAATTACATGTAAGTCTGCGAATGGGATATTAGTAAGTGTTTTGGAGTCATCGTGTCCGAATGTAACTTCCTGACCAGTTTCCAAATTAATTTTCTCTTCGCCATTTGGGAATACTCCCGTTCTTAGTTCTGGGCCTTGTAAGTCGGATAATAATGCAATGTTTAGGTCTTTTGTTTTTGCGATTTCGCGGACACGGTTCATGAGTTCTCCATGCCATTCATAATTGTTATGCTTGAGGTTGAATCTGAATACGTTTACACCAGAATCTAATAATGTTGAAATCACTTCTGAGGATTCTGATGATGGTCCTAAGGTGGCTACTATTTTTGTTCTTTGAATCATTTTATTTTATGCTAAATTACTAGTGAAATTATAACACTCATACGATAAATTCCGCTTATTTATAATTTTCTAAAAACCAATCATATGTTGTTTTTATCCCATCTTCTAAAGATGTTTTGGAATGCCAACCTAAGGTATTTAGTTTTGTGGTATCGACTAGCTTGCGCGGCATTCCATCAGGTTTTGAAGTGTCAGTTTTTATTTCGCCCTCATACCCTGCAATTTCTGCTATTAATTTCGCAAGTTCTATAATTTCAATATCTTCGCCTGTACCTACATTTATTATTTCTGGATTATTGTAGTTATCCATTAAAAAAACTAATGCGTCTGCTAAGTCATCTACAAACATAAATTCGCGACGAGGTTTTCCCGTTCCCCAAATTGTAACCTCGGGAAGATTATTTATTTTGGCTTCATGTATTTTTCTAATTAAGGCAGGCAAAACGTGCGAAGTTTCGGTGTTAAAGTTATCGTTTATTCCATACTGATTAGTCGGCATTGCGCATATATAGTTTGTTCCATATTGCTTGTTATATGATTGGCACATCATAATACCGGCTATTTTTGCGGTCGCGTAAGCTTCGTTAGTTGGTTCGAGTTTTCCGGTCATAAAATATTCTTCTTTGATTGGTTGATCGGCGAGCCTTGGATAAATGCAGGTTGAACCTAAGAACAATAGTTTTTTTATTTGATTCTTATATGCAGCATTAATTATATTTGTATGAATTTTTAGGTTTTGATAAATAAAATCTGCCGGGTAATCTCGGTTTGCTAAAATTCCACCAACTTTGGCTGCGGCTAAATATACATATTCAGGTCTCTCATTTTCGAAGAACTCCCCTACTCTTTTTTCGTCGGTTAAGTCCAATTCATTTCTGGTTCTATAAATTAAATTATTGTATCCAACCGAATTTAGTTTTCTTAAAATCGCTGATCCGACTAGGCCGGTATGTCCGGCTACATATATTTTCGAATCCTTATTAGGAGAGCTATTGTTCATTGTTTGTTAGAGAATAATTTTTTGGGGCTCCATGTCCTTTAGGCTCGAAGTTTGGGGCTTAGGATTTTCTTGGTCATTTAATGTAGGAATTGCCTCATTTTGTGGATGTTGTTCCGGTTGCTTTTCTACTTGTGTTTGTTTTACCTGCTCGGCCTGAACCTTTTTTTGCTGATCTAGTAGCTGATTTGCATGGGGTTTTGGTTTATCCAAATGTTGATTAGCATGTGGCTTCGGTTGCTGCGGCTGGTTTTGTTTTGGTTTATTCTGGTTTTGATTATTTTGACGTTGCTTGGGCTGTTTGTTTTGTTGGCTAAGCTGATTATTTTGATTTTGCACGTTTGGTTGATTTTGCTGGCTATTTTGATTTTGAGGTTTTATCTGAGCTTGTGGCTGTTGTTGATTTTGTTTAGGCTCACTAATTTCCTGAACTTGAACTGGAGCTTTTTCGTATGGCTGTGTGTTTAGTTTTAATCCATATTGTCGACGTGATGCTTCTATAATTTTATCTTTATGGCCGGAAATATTTTTGGGTAATGACAAAGAATGATATGTGAATGCTGGCGAAGTTACGTTATCAATCATCATACGAATAATCATCTGATGGCGGTCTAGTGTTGTTAAGTCTTCCGGAGTCATTGTTGATCCGAATTCTTTATATAAAATTTCTGAATCTTTAGCTCCGACATTAAAACATGTGATTGTCCCGACGTTTCCTAAAATTGCGGCCATAATATCTTCGTCGATTTGGGTGATATACTGATTTGCTAATGTTAGTCCCAGTTTATATTTACGAGCTTCTGAAAGGATCTTTGTAAATGATGAAGTTGCAAAGTTTTGGAACTCATCAACATATAAGTAAAATGGAACGCGTGACTCTTCAGATTGAAATGCACGGTTCATAGCGGCAATCTGAATTTTTGTAATAAGCATTGAACCTAAAAGTGTTGCGTTGTCCTCCCCTATTTTTCCTTGTGAAAGGTCGCATAAGAAAATTTTGCGGTTATCCATTAATTCTTCAATTTTTACTTTAGACCTTGGATGCGAAATTATTTTTCGAATTAAAGGCGATGTTACGAATTGTCCGACTTTATTTAAAATTGGAGCAACAGCTTCATTCGCAAATTTTTCGCTCATTCCTTCAAATTCCTTTTTCCAGAACATAGATAACATCGGGTCGTTAATTTGCTCTAAAACTTTATCTCTATATTTTTTGTCGTTTAAAATTCTAATAACATCTGGCAAAGTCGCATCTGGAACATTAATAAGTGTAAATAGAACATTTCTTAAAATATGTTCAAGACGAGGTCCCCATGAATTTGAATAAAGTTTATAGAAAATTCCGATTATTCCAGAAACCATTAATTCTCTTTGTGCAGGATTATTAACTTCTAATAAGTTAAGCGGATATCCATATTCAGGATCTGCCGGATTAAAGTAACATACATCGTTAATACGATTTTTCGGAATATACTGCATTATTGTATCGATCGCATCTCCATGAGGATCTAAAACTGCGACCCCCGCGCCTTTTCGTATATCTTCGATGGCCATATTGTCGATAAACCAAGATTTACCAGTACCGGTTTTTCCGACAATGTATAAATGTCGAAGGCGGTCTTTGGCTTTTATTCCAAATATATGTTCGCGGTTTTTATAATAAGTTTTCCCGATAAATGTAATGTTTCCTTTTTCTTCTTCGGTCATGTTTTCGAATGCTATTGGTAAGTTTTCTGGCGGATCTAATTGCAGTCTTTTGCCCCATACAATGTTTGGGATTCCCATTTTGCCATTTGGCATGTGCCACAATAATGCTAGTTCTAATGTATTTAATAAGAATTGAGCTCCATATGGTTCGTGATATTTTGTTGCTGCAATTAATTTGTTATTGTTGCCGAACATTCCCAGTGGTTTTGTTGTGAATCTATTTCCTACTGGATTGGTGTAAGCGTTGAATGCATTAAAAAGTACTTGAGTATTTGCTTTAGAGTCAGTTACTAAACGCATGAATGTGCGGTATCCATGATATTTTATCTTTTCTTGCATTTGGCCTACATCGCTTTGCATCGACGATGTTTTTGTTGCCGCCGCATTTATTGCATTTATTTTTGATAAAACTCCTGACTGCCAACTTGGATCTGCTGGTTGCAATATAATTTGAACCCAGTAAAAAGCTTTAGGATCTGGAGATCGCGAAATTGCTGATAATACAGAAACTATTGGGTCTGTCTCCCCTGCTCCACTTGCAACTTTAATTGGTAAATAGCTGCTTTTCGCTAGAGCAATTTCGCTGATATCAAGTTGAGATGTATCTAAATTTTCTAGTGGGTCAAACTTTTCTAGTTCTGTTATATCGGCTTTTCCGTATTGTGCCAAAAGCTGATTCTTTAAATGTTCTAATTCGGCGTTAGTTGTTCCTACTACAAAATAAATATTCTGCTGCATAGAAATTATGTTTAATGAGAAAACAGTTCCGAATTCCGGCGGTTTTAATATTGAAAAGATTGATTTTTTAGCCGTTTTTCCCCCAAGGCTAGATAAGAAGCTTAAGCTATTTTCATGAGTGTATTCGTTGTTTTGCGGTACTTTGATCAGTAAAAAACGCATTGTTTTTTGTTCTCCTAGTCCTCTTGATTTCTACGCCTTGTAGAAGTCGCTATAAAGATTATACATGACTATACTACACCATGTCCGACCAATCTAATTTTCTAAGAGTTGTGCTAGCTCGTTCTGTAATCGTATTGGGAAAAGTTCTTTTTGCATATATATTAAGGCCTGCATATGTGCATTTTTCTAGGAATTTTTCCATAGATTTTTGTGCTTCAGTCTTTGCTAACTTTATATGATTGGGATTTTCTGCTTTAGGCGGCATTTTACACGGAGGAAATTTCATAAAACGTGAGTGGCATGGCTCTACTTCTTTTCCTGTTAAAACCATTGTCCCGCTATTTCTTAGTGCAAGTAATATTACTTCATCGCTGGCCAGAAACATTCCCCGCCCTCTTCGGTTTTGTTTGACTTCGATATAGTTTAGTATTGGCATTAAAAATTCGAATCTTGGTGGGTTAACTTTTTCCGGAGAATTATCTATAAATGGTTGGTTTATTTTCATGTATGAAAGTATTCTTACTGCATGTGTTTTAGTAAGTTGGTGCTTGTTGCTCGCAAAAAAGGTATCTTCATATATATCTCGTGTCCCCCTAGTTGTGAATGCGTCATACGCCAAAGTGACATCTGAATGTACTATGCTTAATAGTGAAGGCCCGATATCTATTGCATCGGGCATATCTTCCGCTAAAGTAGTTCTCTCTGAGTCAAAATGATTTTTTAGCTGGTCAAGGTTCCATGCGAGGACTGGGTTGGATTCTGGATTTTGTATTTCTATTGCTTGCTGGGTTAATTCGGCACCGTGTGATTCTACTAATTTTGCTTCATCCAATAAGACTTCCATAGGTTTTAAATATTATATAGGATGTTTTCAGCTTGTTAAGTTTTTTAAAAAAGATTTCCGATGAATTGGCGTAATTCCATAAGCTTTAATTGCTTCTAAATGTTTTTTTGTTCCATATCCAACATTCGAATCAAAGCTATATTCAGGATATAAATTGTGATATTTATTTTTCATTAAATTATCACGATAAACCTTCGCAATAATAGAAGCCGCCGCGATTGAGATTGAATGACTTTCACCTTCCGTTATAGAAGTTGTTTCTGGTGTTGGTTGTGTTTTGAATATTTTATGATGATCTACCAATACATGCTCGATACCTTTTATTGATAATGCCGCTTGTTCGAGAGATTTTATGTTGCATTCCCCTACTCCATTTTTGTCGATTTCTTCTGAGGAAATTTCAATAATCGCATAGTGCTGACAATTGCTTTTTATAAATTCATCTAAAAGTTCACGGTTTTTTAGCGTTACTTTTTTCGAATCTTTAATCTTTTGAAGAATTTTAAAGTGTGGATGTTCGGTGTCTGTTGTCCATTCCAAAATTACTTTTGGCCAAACAACAGCCGCTGCAACAATAGGTCCGGCTAAAGGCCCGCGACCAACTTCATCAACACCAGCAATAATGCCAGTTCCAGAATTCCATAGAGTACTCTCATACTTTAAATTTTCGGGCGTAGGAGACATTTTTAACTATTTTTCAGCAGGTTGAGCAGGCTCGTCGATTTCAGGTTCGTCTTCCATGACTGAAACTGCGGATACTTTATCATTAGATTTTAATCTCATCAAGATGACTCCTTGAGTTGGTCTTCCCAAAACCGGAACATCTTTAGCCGGCATTCTGATTACCTGCCCACTTTCAGATGTTAATAGTACGTCTTTTATTTCTGAAGTTAGCGCTTTTACGGCAACAATTTTTCCGGTTTTTTCGGAAACTTTTGATCCTATAACTCCGCTTCCGCCACGTGTTTGTGGAGAATATTCTTTTGACTTAGTTGTTTTGCCATATCCATTTTGTGTAATGAATAATAACTTGCCGTCATCATTAGATAAAGTTTCCATGCTGACAAGGTAGTCTTTGCCTTTTAGTTTTATTCCTCGAACTCCGGATGCGCTTCTTCCCATTGGACGAACATCATCTTCTTTAAATCTGATAGATTGGCCTTCAGAGGTTACTAATAAAACGTCATTTGATCCGTCGGTTAAGGTTGCACGGACGACTTCATCTCCGTCATTTAATCCAATTGCAATAATTCCGGTCTTTCTGATATTGTCGAATTCACTCAAAGAAGTTTTCTTAACACTTCCATTTTTGGTTGCCATTAAGATGTACAGATTATTTTTGTTGTCTTCTTCTGTTTTCGAAATCGAAATGACTTCTTCTAATTTTTCTGAAGATGACATATCTATAAGATTTACTATCGCTGTTCCCTTCGTTGTACGAGCTGATTCAGGAATATCCCAAACTCGTTTTTCGTAAGCTTTACCTTTATCGGTTAAGAATAGAATTCTATCGTGAGTGTCAGCCATACGAAGCATTGATACTTCGTCTTCTTCTTTGGTCTTCATACCGACAACTCCTTTTCCTCCCCTGCCCTGTGTTTTATAGACAGATGGTTTTAAGCGTTTGATATAGCCTGATTCGGTAACGGCGATTAGAGTTTGTTCATTTTCGATTAAATCTTCTTCTTCAAATTCACCGATTTTACCTTTTATAACTTTGGTTTTTCTGTCGTCGCCAAATTTTTCTTTGATCATTGCTAGTTCATCGCGAATAACTTTGATCATTTCTTTTGGACTGGAAAGAATTGCTAAGTATTGTTTGATATTTTTTTGTATTTCTTTTAATTCATCTTCAATCTTTTGTCTTTCTAATGCTGCAAGGCGTCTTAGCTGCATGTCTAAAATTGCCTGAGCTTGAATTTCTGTGAATTTGAATTTCTTTACCAAATTAGCTTTTGCATCCTCGGTATCTTTTGACTTACGAATTAATGCAATAATTTCGTCAATAATATCTAGAGCTTTCTTTAAACCTTCTAGTATGTGTTCACGTTCGCGAGCTTTTCTCAAAAGGTAAAGTGTTCGACGTGTAACAACAGCCTTTCTATGTTTAATAAATTCGTCTAAAAATTGTTTTAGTCCAAGAAGTTCCGGCCTTCCATTTACTAAAGCAAGCATGTTTGCATTAAATGCAGTTTGTAGCGGTGAATATTTATAAAGTAAATTTAGAACTTTTTGTGGACGTGCTTCTCTCTTTAATTCAATAACAACTTTTAATTTATTTTTGTTAGAAATATCTTTAATCGCGCTAATATCTGCTATTTTTTTAAGTTGAACAAGTGATGCGATTTTTTCTATCATTGTAGCTTTATTAACCATAAATGGAATTTCAGTAACGACAATTGAAAATCTTCCGCCCTTCTCTTCTTCTATAGATGCTTTTGCACGCTGGATAATTCTTCCGCGGCCTGTTGCGAAATATCTTAAAGTTTCAGATTGATCGTAAATAACACCACCTGTTGGAAAATCTGGCCCTTTAATTATCTTTACCAACTCTTCGAGTTTTACATTGTTGTCTATTTCCCAATCTTTAACAATCGCTTCTGTTTCGATTAAATCGTATGCACGAATAATATGTTTTTCAGCAGCACTTTCTTTGACATCTGATCTGTCGAAAATTAGGCTAATTCCATCAATAAGCTCGCTTAAATTATGTGGAGGAATATTCGTTGCCATACCGACAGCAATACCTGAAGCACCATTCATCAAAAGATTTGGAATAACAGCCGGTAACACAGTAGGTTCTTTGTGTTCAGCCGAAAAGTTATCTACAAAATCAACTGTATCCTGATCAATATCTTGAACAAGATAGTCAGAAATGCGCTCCATTCTACATTCGGTGTAACGCATAGCAGCTGCTGGATCACCATCGATTGTTCCCCAGTTACCCTGCCCGTCTATTAATGGATAACGTAATGAGAAATCCTGAGCCATACGAACCAAAGATTCGTAAATAGCTTCGTTACCATGTGGATGGTACTTACCCATAACGTCTCCGACCAATGTTGCAGATTTTCTATATTTCGAATCGGCCGTTAAGTTGATTTCTTTTGCAGCGTAAATAATACGGCGGTGAACAGGTTTTAATCCGTCGCGAACGTCAGGTAGTGCACGTGAAACAATAACGCTCATCGCGTAGTCCAAATAGGACTTCTTCATTTCACGGCTAATTGGAACCCGTAATGTTGAACCTGCTTGTAAATCTTCTGTTTGTCCGATATCTTTTAAATCTGTTTGGTCAGTCAT